>CALGGL010000266.1 GCA_937915975.1 uncultured Lachnospiraceae bacterium
GGTATAAAGAATAAGGACACTAACTATATCTTACTTGTTCCTGAGCAGTATTCTATGGCATTACAGCGAAAGCTTGTTATGATGCATCCTGCAAAGGGCGCAATGAATATAGATGTCATTGGCTTTAACCGTCTTTGTTTTCGTGTGTTTGACGAGTTAAGTATAAAGCCTCAAAAGGTGCTTGAGGATTTTGGGAAAAGCATGCTTATAAGAAAGGCTGCCGGTGAAAGAAAAAACAATATGTCGGTTTATTCCGGAAGCCTGAATAAATCCGGATTTATTGATGAAGTAAAGTCACTTATGTCTGAAATGTACCAGTACGATATCTCAAGAGAGAATCTTGGTATAATAACAGATAAGCTGAAGGATGACCCAAAGGATTTGCTTCTTTATAAAAAGCTTACGGATATGCAGGAAATATTTTCGGCATTTGATGAAAAGATGTCCGGAAATTATATAGTTGCGGAAAAACTTACCGATATGCTTGCCCAAAATATTGAAAAATCCGGACTCATTAAAAAAAGTGTAATAGTCTTTGACGGCTTTACCGGATTTACACCGGTTCAGATGAAGATAATAGAAAAGCTTATCAAGTACGCTAAGGCTTGTTTTGGTGTTTTTACCATTGACGAAAAATTTTACAAGAAAAAGTATGTCAAGGAGCACGAGCTGTTTTATCTTACCAAAAAGACCGTTGCCGATATCAAAGAGCTTGCAATAAAAAATACGGTTGATATAGATGAAGATATATTTATAGACGGAAAAAAAATGAACCGTTTCAGCGACGGAAGCAAGTTTATATCTTTTCTTGAAAAAAATATTTTCAGATTTCCTTATGAAAAATGTAACGACAGTCAAAGTGATATTTCCGTAACGGTATATGATAATCCTGCTAAGGAAATTGAGGGCGTTGCATACAAAATAGTAAAATTGATCCGTGAGGAGGGCTTAAGATATAAGGATATTGCGGTTATAAGCGGAGATCTTGACGGCATATCAAAGCATGTTGAACGAACCTTTGAAAACTACGGAATACCGTACTTTCTGGATACAAGCATTCCTGTAAAAAACAACCCGTATATTAATTCAATAGAATATCTTTTGAGAATCGTAAGAGAAAACTTTTCTTACGATAGTGTATTTGCTTTCTTAAAGTCGGGAATTATTTCCGGGCTTGATGATAATGATATAGAAATATTGGAAAATTATGTTTTGAGAAAAGGTATTCGAGGAAAATCCGGCTGGAACAGAAAATGGGATGAGGATGTTGAAGATATAAGAGAATTTGTCACAGCTATTCTTATACCGTTTTATGATAAGATGTCAAAAAACCAAAACAGTATCGAAAGCTATACCTCATATTTGGTTGAATTTATGGAAGCCTACGGATATGAGGAACGGATGAGTGAATACAAAAACCTATATGATAAGGTGATTTCCGTTCTTGATAAAATGAATGAGATTATGGGCAAAGATGTGCTTAAGCTTGATGATTTTTCCGAGCTTTTAAAGCTTGGTTTAAAGGACCTTTCCTTGGGAGTTATTCCAAAAGCGCTTGATATGACTGTTGTGGGAGATATAACAAGAACCAGGCTTGAGGATATCAGGGTATTGTTTATAGTCGGAGTAAATGACGGAATAATACCAAAGAAAAATAACAGCCCGTGCATTATCAGCGACAGTGAAAAGGAAAGATTATCCGAGCTCGGACTTACACTTGCTCCGACGGACAGATTTAATTCATACATTGAACAGTTTTATTTGTATATGAATATGACAAAACCGAAGGACAGGCTTATGCTTTCCTACACTTGTATGAATAGTGATAATGAACAGCTCAGACCGTCATATATCATCTCGCGTGTTTTAAATATTTTCACCGATATGTCGGTGGAAAAGGACGAAGAATACAAGGTTGCGAAGAAAGATGCAAGTTTTGGTACACTTATAGAGGGTGTACAAAAAATAATGTCAGGAGATTTGACAAGAATAAACGAAACCATGAGCTTATATAAGCTTTATCTTGATTTGGGAGAAGAAAGTCTTGACATTATCGAGAAGGCATTTATGTATAATAATATTCCCAAGAATCTGTCAAACGATATTTCGGATTTGATAAAGCTTAAGCTTGCATCCCAGTCTGTATCGAGACTTGAAAAATATGCGGCCTGTGCGTATTCGTATTTTCTTCAGTATATACTCGGACTTTCCGAGAGAAAGATAAGGCAGATAGATAACCGTGACATAGGTAATATTCTTCATGAAGCTATGGAGCATTTGTACAGACATGTTCATGATAATATGAATAATGACTGGTCATCGGTTTCGGACAATAATCGCGATGCTTTGGTTGATGAATATGTGGAGGAAGCCTTTAATAATGCTTATGATAATCTGACTGCTGAAGAAGGCAGATATCTCTATCTTCTTACAGTTTTAAAAAGAATAGGTAAAAGAACGGCAAAGGTTCTGTCGGGAATAACCGATAAGGATATGTTTAAGCCTGAGTATTTTGAATATAAGTTTACAAAAAACATAAAGCTTGACGAAGAAAAATTTGATATGACCATAAGGGGTATAGTTGATAGGGGTGATATATATTATTCACCGGAGGAGAAAGCTTTAAGACTTAGAATAATAGACTATAAATCAGGAAGTCATAAGTTTGAGATAAATAAGCTTTATGAAGGGCTTTCGCTTCAGCTTTCCATGTATATGAATATTATGCTTGAGCTTGTGGAGGTTGAGTATAACAATAATAAAGCTGACAATGAAAAGCTAAAGATAACGCCGGAAGGAATGTATTATTACAGGATGACAGATCCTTATGTGGAAGCAGGGGATGAAGCAGGTGCCGAGGAGGCAAGAAAAAAGAATCTTAGTTTGACCGGACTTGTCAATGATGATAATGAGAAATTTGATTATATAAACCGGTTTGCGGTTTATAAGGCTAAGGATATAGCAGGACATATTATGTCGGGAGAAATTAATAAAAATCCTATGGTTGCCGACGGAAGAAGTACCTGTGAGTTCTGCGTATATAAAGAGGTTTGTCGCTTTGATAAAAAATACGGCGGCAATAAAGAAAGATTTCTCCGATATGATAAAAAGGACGAGAATATCGTATATGATAAGATAAGGGAAATACTTGATAACAATTAATCGGGAGAGATGTTATGGGTTGGACGGATGCTCAGCAAAGAGCCATAGATGAAAGACAATCGAATATTCTTGTATCGGCAGCAGCCGGCTCCGGTAAGACGGCAGTTTTGGTTGAACGTATTATAAAAAAGATAACGGATGCTTCCGATCCGAAAAATGTGGATGAGTTTCTTGTTGTAACATTTACAAAAGCGGCAGCGGC
Source organism: uncultured Lachnospiraceae bacterium (assembly GCA_937915975.1). Taxonomy (GTDB): domain Bacteria; phylum Bacillota; class Clostridia; order Lachnospirales; family Lachnospiraceae; genus Coprococcus_C. The sequence continues at coordinate 3,365 of CALGGL010000266.1, forward strand.
ACAGATGAGAGAAAAAATAGCCGTTCAAATCGAGAAGCTTCTTGAATCGGACCCTGATAATGAGCATCTTATGAGACAGGCGGTTTTGGTAAACAGGGCAGATATAACAACAATAGACAGCTTTTGCTTAAGACTTGTTAAGGAAAACTTCGGTCTGCTTGATATAGATGCTGACTTTAATATCGGTGATGCAGGCATACTTGCACTTATGAAAAATGATGTTCTCGATGCATTGTTTGATAAGCTTTATGAAGAAAAAAATGCCGACTTTTTTATGCTTCTTGATATTTTCGGTAATGACAGAAACGATGATAATTTAAAGGAAAACGTTCTTAAAATATATAATTTTGCGGAAAGCTTTCCGAGACCGCTGGTATGGCTTGAAGATGCAAAGGCTCATTTAAAGATTAATGATGAAAATGAGCTTATGTCAATCAATTGGATGAAAGATTACGTTTCATATGTAAAGACTTATGCGAAGTGTGCTCTTTCGTATGCCGAGGAAGGAAAGAGCTTGTGCGAAGAGGAGCATGGACCGGCAAAGAATCTTGAATTGTCCTTGGAAGACGTGGAATCTATATCAAGGATTATCGATGCAAAAGGCTTTGATGAGTTAAGAAATGCACTTAATATATCATGGTCCAAGCTTAAGCCGTGTAAAGGAGATGCATTTGACGAAAATCTGGTTGAGAGATTTAAAAGCTTAAGAAATCAATATAAGGATATTATAAAGAAAATAAATATATTAAAGTATGATTCTGAAGAGGTTATTGATGAGATAAGAAATCTTTCCGAATATCTTATTCCGTTATTTGATTTGGTTATTAATTTTTCGGCAGAATACGATTCTGAGAAAAATAAAAGGAAGCTGGTAGGGTTTTCAGATGTTGAGCATCTGGCATATAAGCTTGTTTGTGCAGGCTATGATGAGACCGGAAAACCGCTTTCCACAGAGCTTGCAAAAAAGATATCCGAAAGATATGATGAGATTTTTATTGACGAATATCAGGACAGTAATTTTCTTCAGGAGGATATTTTGTATTCCGTATCGGGTATTGGACTCGGAAGATATAATATGTTTATGGTCGGCGATGTAAAGCAGAGCATATACAGATTCCGTATGGCGAGACCGGACCTTTTTATATCCAAATATAAAACATTTTCGGATAAGGGACCTCAGATAAAAATTGAACTGAAAAATAATTTCCGTTCAAGGGAAAATGTTTTGAATACGGTAAATTTCTTTTTCTATCAGCTTATGCATGAGGATTTCGGAGGAATTGAGTATGACGAAAATGTTGCGCTTGTTCCTACAAAGGATTTTCCGAAGCCGGATGATGATATTAAGAATCAGGTGGGAGGAGCTACGGAAATACTGCTTGTCGATAATTTTGAAACGGAGGACAGACTGTCAAAGATAGAGCTTGAAGCATATGTAATTGCCAAAAGAATAAAGGAGCTTGTTGAGGGCGATAATCCCCAATACGTTTACGATGAGGACAGAGGAATTTACAGAAAGGCTTCATATAAGGATATTGTAATACTTGCAAGAGGCATGAAGGATTTTGATGAAAAGGTTTATAATATTCTTACCATGTTGGGAATACCGGCCTATCTTGAAGCCTCGGGCGGTTATTTTGAGGCAACGGAGATAAAGCTTATCATGTCATTTCTTTCAGTGATAGATAATATAAGGCAGGACATACCTCTTGCGGCGGTTTTGCTTTCGCCTATGGCTGATATATCCGAAAATGAGCTTGCGCTTATTTCTGATTATGCGGAAAAGAAACTTAAGGAAAGACATATATTATATGATAAATGTCTTTGTTACATGGAAGATGTGGATGATAATATTTCCGAAAAGCTTAAAAGAATATTTGACATAATAGACATTCTGAGAAAAGCTAATAAATCGATATCCATTTCAGCTCTTATATGGAAAGCTTTAAAGCTTACGGGCTACTATAATTATGCTTTAGCTATGCCGATGGGAGAACGAAGAAAGACCAATATCAATATGCTTCTTGAGAAAGCTGATAAATTTGAGGATGGTTCTTATAAGGGACTTTTCAATTTCTTAAAATACGTGGATAAGCTTAAGCTTAATGAGGTGGATTTCGGAGAGGCAGCAGTGTATGGAGATGATGAGGATGTAGTAAGAATTATTACCATGCATAAGAGTAAGGGACTTGAATATCCGATTGTCTTCGCAAGCGGCTTTGGAAAACAGTTTAATCAGGAGGATTATAAAAAGCCTGTTTTTATACATAGTGATTATTTTCTTGCCTCTTACTATATTAATACAAAGGATAGATATAAGAAAAATACATTTATACGGGAAGTTTTCAAGCTTCTTATGAAGAAAGAGGATTTGGCTGAGGAACTTAGAATTTTGTATGTTGCTTTCACAAGGGCAAAGGAAAAGCTGATTATCACCGGCTGCGATAAGGATTTGGATAAGAAGCTTATGAAAAATACTTTTTCCGACAGCCGTTCGATTGCACTTCCGTTTGATGTAAGGCTGGGTGTATTAAGTTCACTGTCTTGGATTCTTGCATGTATGGGAAGATATGATGAGCAAAAAAAGACATGTGATATAAGCTTTAAGGTGCTAAGAGAAGACGACGTAACAGGCTTTATGGGTGCCTTTGAAGCTAAGAAAGCATGGTCTGTATATGATTTCTTTGATAAAGCTGCTTCATCATATGATAGGGCTTTGTATGATGAGTACAAAAATAATTTTGACAGTACCTATGCTTATGAAAAGTACGTGAATATAAAGAGCAAAATGACCATATCAGAGATTAAAAGGCTTAAGGCATTTGACGGTACGGAATATGATGTGGATGAAAATTACGTATATTCGGATGATGTTCCGAGTGACACAATAAGCCTTGATGAAAGCGATGCTTCAACGAAAAAATTTGAAAAGAAGAGTAATTCTCTTTCTGGAGCCGAAAGAGGAACCGTCATACATAAATTTATGGAGCTTCTGGATTTTAAGGCTGTCTTTTGCTTGGTAGAGGATGATAAAAATGATGAGCTTTTGAATCATTTACGAAAAAAAATTGCCGATTTCAGGGACATGGGTATATTCAATAGTGAAGAAGCAGAGGTGATAAATCCTTACAAGATAAGAAAAATGCTTATATCCGGTCTCGGGAAAAGAATGATTAAGGCGGATACTTTGGGAAATTTGAAAAAAGAACAACAGTTTTCGGCAGGTCTTCCGGCTGATATGATTTATGATAACTATGTTTTGACCGACAACTCATATGATGATATGGTTATCGTTCAGGGTATAATAGATGCTTTCTTCTATGAGGATGACGGCATAATTCTTATGGATTACAAGACAGATTACGCAGATGAGAAAAAGCTTATTTCAATGTACAGGGCACAGCTTGATTATTATGCGTATATTCTGGAAAAAATTACCGGTTTAAAGGTTAAGGAAAAGCTAATATACTCATTTTATCTTGAAAAACAGATAAGTATAGATTAGAATTATTCGAAAACAACCGTGAATTTGCACGTAATTGAAGGAACTTTTTTAATTAAGGAAAACGAGGTGATTAAAATGGCAAGAACGGATTTGGAAAAAGAGGGAATAACTTTGCTTGGTAATCAAGAGGTAAGCTATCCTGCCGATTATTCTTTTGACATACTGGAAACCTTTGTTAATAAGCATCAGGATAATGATTATTTTGTAAAGTTTAACTGCCCCGAGTTTACTTCACTTTGTCCGATAACGGGACAGCCGGATTTTGCAACCATATACATTTCTTATATACCTGATAAGCTTATGGTGGAAAGTAAATCCTTGAAGCTTTATTTGTTCGGCTTCAGAAATCATGGAGATTTTCATGAGGATTGTGTAAATATAATCATGAAGGATTTGATTAAGCTTATGTCACCGAAGTATATAGAGGTGTGGGGTAAGTTTACACCGAGAGGAGGAATATCCATTGACCCTTATTGTAATTACGGTAAGCCGGGAACCAAGTGGGAGCAGGTTGCATATGACAGATTGGTAAATCATGATATGTATCCTGAAAAGGTGGATAACAGGTAGATATGATTTCGGATTATGAGCAGGCAGAAAAATATATATTGGATATTCCGCTTTTTTCTGTTAATGATAACAAACGACATAAGTCGGGAAATAATAATTTAAGTCTTGTTTTGGATTTGCTGGGAAATCCTCATAGGAAAGTAAAAAGTATACATATCGCCGGAACTAACGGAAAGGGATCAACAGCCAATTTTATTAAGTGCATTTTAGATGAGATGGGTTTTAAAACAGGCATTTTTACTTCCCCGCATCTTATGGATATCAGAGAAAGAATAGCGACAGATGATTATATATCAAAGGACGATTTTTTAAAATGCTTCAATACGGTTTTATCTGCCGAAGATAAGATTGTTTCGGAGGGAAAGGAGCATATTTCGTACTTTGAATTCCTGTTTGCCATGGCAGCGGTTTATTTTGCCGAAAAAAAGCCGGACTATGTAATATATGAAACGGGCCTCGGAGGAAGATTGGATGCAACCAATCTTATCAATCCCGCGGTTACGGTTATTACATCAATTGGGCTTGATCATATGAAGTATCTCGGAAATACCATAGAGCTTATAGCAAAGGAAAAGGCGGGGATAATCAAGGAAGGAGTTCCTGTTGTTTACAATACACAAAATGAAACAGCGGATAAGGTTATATCGAAAGCTGCCAAAAGTCATAATTCAAAAGAAATAAATGTCGCAAAAACAAAATATATCATAAATAATTTAAGTGATAAAACGATTGATTTTTCACTATACAATAGTTATTATAAGTATGATAATCTTGTTATCAACACAAATGCATTATATCAGGTGGATAATGCCTTATCGGCAATAGCCGCCTGTAATGAGCTTTATAAGGATGAAGGAATTATAGATGAAAATATTATAAAAAGGGCACTCCCTAAATTTTTCTGGTCCGGAAGGATGGAGCACATTTATAATAATGTCATTATTGACGGAGCTCATAACGAGGATGCGATAAAAAGATTTATTCAAACCGTTAATGAAACCTGTGGAAAAAAAGATAAGGAGCTTTTATTTGCGGTATGTGAGGACAAGGATTATGAGCCTATGATAAAGGACCTGTGTAACGGACTTGAACTTAGCAGGGTTTATGTAACAAAAATCATTTCAAAAAGAGCAGCCGCATCCGAACAGATAAAAGAACTTTTTGAAAGGTATCTTTCGGATAAAAATACAAAGATAATATGCTGCGATAATATAAAAGAAATATTTATTAAGGCAGTGGATGATGTTTTGGATAAAGAGGATAAAGTACTTTTTTGTGTTGGCTCGCTTTATCTTGCGGGAAGCATAAAGCAGATTGTTACGGAGGCAAAGGATGATTAATTTTGAAGAAGAACTTAAGAGATTTCAGCCTATACCTGAGGTAAGTCAGGCTGAGGATGCGATATACAGCAATGACCTAAAGGATATAAGCGATATAGTTTTTCAGGTTACTGAAGAAATGAAAGCAGCAAGTGAGGAAACCGCAAACCGTATGGTAGGAAGAATAAGGAGATAGATATGGCTGCCAGAAGACCGGTGCTTTGCCCTAATTGCGGAGCACATATAAAGAAAAATGGATATTGTTCAGCATGCCATATGCCTCTTCCCGTACTGAAAAAGGCATTTAATACCTCGGACTATTATTACAATATAGGATATGACAGAGCTGTTGCGAGGGATTTGTCGGGAGCCATTGACTCACTCAATATCTCTCTCAGGTATAATAAGAAAAATATTATGTCCAGAAATCTTCTCGGACTGGTTTATTATGAAATGGGTGAGATAGTTAATGCATTAAGCCAATGGGTTATGAGCGTTAATTACCAGTCGTCGGGAAATCTTGCATCAAGGTACCTGAAGGAATTAAGACAGGATCCTACTCTTCTTGCAAATGTGGATCAGATCGCACAAAAATACAATCAGGCACTTGCTTACGCAAGAAGTGAGGATTTTGATCTTGCAATTATTCAGTTAAAGAGTGTTCTGTCGGCTAATCCTCATTTTGTTAAGGGATATCTTTTGCTTGCGCTTTTGTATATCAATTCCGACAATTATGAGAGAGCAAGAACAACCTTAAGAAGAGTTCTTAAGATTGATAAGGCAAATACGCTTGCGATTCATTATCTTCACGAGATGGGAGACACGGATGAGAACATCATTGAAATGAGTAAGGAGTCTGTGGAAAACGACGGTTTGCTTGAAGCGGATGAGGAGGCAATTACCTTAAGTACCACGGGTGAAAAAGGTGCGGGTTCCATAAGGCTTTTCTTTACGGACTTAATTGACCGTTATAAAGCAAAAGCGGTCTCAAGAGGTGAATACGGGGAGATAAGCTTTGCGAAGTACTCCGGAATATATGTATTAATCGGTATGATTTTGGGAATATTTCTCCTTTATTTTCTGGTGGTTCCGGCTGCAAAACGTAAGATAACAAATGAGAAGGATAAGCTTATAAAGGCATACAGCGAGGAGCTTGCCGATAAAAATGCAACGATAACCTCTCTTACAAATGAGATTGCCAATTTAAACATTGAACTTGAAACGGCAAAAAATCCACAATCTGCAGGAGACAATCCGTTGCCGGATTATTCGAGCATAGAAAACGGTATGTCCGATGATGATCTGCAGAATATGATAAATAACGAATAAGAAATTTACAAAAGAAAGCAAATGTGTTTTGCTTTCTTTTTTTGTGCAGGAGGATTGTTATGAAAAAATATGATTATATGGACGGCGTAATGGTCTATTATCTTCCGAAGGAGCTTGACCATTATTCGGCTGAAAAGATAAAAAAAGGGAGTGAGGATATATTTTCGGACAAGGAAGTAAGATATCTTATTTTCGATTTTGACAAGACTGTTTTTATGGACAGCTCGGGTATCGGTCTTTTGACGGGAAGGTACAGAAAGGTTCACGACAAGGGAGGAAGTGTTTTTGTTATAAATGTACCCCTCCCCACAAAGATATGTCAAGAATTACACGCTCCCCATGAAAATAAAAAAATTTTGTGAGGAGCATTTTATTTTTCAGTCCTCTGCTAAAATATTAACGGGTGATTTTTTTATGGCAACGAATTTGAATGATGCTGAATATTTTGCCGACACAATTTTCGACAGGGTAACTCAGCTATTAAACGAACGAAAAATTTTGAAAGGTGAACTCGCAAGAAAATCAAGCGGAACTCTTGAACAGGATAAAGCATTCGTTAAAGCATATCAGGATAACGTCTTTAACAGCAATGCAGCCTCGATAAAAATTGAAAGGCTTGAACATTTACTCACGATAAGGTAGAGAATTTATAATGAGAACTTCACGAGATGTATTTATAACAATAGGCAGAGGAAGCTATACTATTCAGACCGCAATAGAAAATGAGGACTTAGACAGAATAAAAAGCCTCATTGATGACGCTTGCGGTGAAATCACTGAGGGAGCAAATCAGGAAGATATGTTAATGTTGGCATGTCTGAAGCTTGCTTACTCCCTTGATGCAGTGAATGAGAAATTGAAAAATATTTTATCGAAACTTGAGAATGAATAAACTCAATAACTAAGAATGTTAATATAAAAATCCCAAAATTTTGATGTGTCTATACCCATTACAATATCAGCTTTCATGACACCTTCCGGAAAACCTTTCCCCGTTTTCATGTCGTTGTTCATGTTCTGCTTCCATGTTACAACACGCCCTGAATTTATGCCGGGAGTATTATCTACGGTAATGTATCGTTCCTGAAGGTCAGTAATTAATTCGGGCTTCAAAAATATTACGGGAACTACCGCGTCCCAGACATAATTAGCATCTGAATTTGTAAAAGTTTTTTTATTTGATAATATCAATTTAGTTATGGCATTTGTATTATTTTCTGCAATGCGTTCATAAAATTCTTGAGTAATTTGAATGCTCTTTGCAAGATCATCAGGAACTACAATTTGTTTATTCCAGCCTGCTGAAAGACATAATTTTATTGCATCGGGATCATAAAACCAATTCATCTCAGCGGCGGGCGTAGCATTACCCGGAATATCAATATCACCACCCATATAAATTATTCCTGCGGCCTCTTTTGCAAGTGCAGGATATTTTTTCAGGGCAAGTGCAATATTCGTAACTGCTCCGACTGCCATTACAGTTACTTCACCGGGATTGGATTTTACGCTCTCAATGATAAAATCCCACGCAGGAACTTCTTTCGCCCTGATCTTCGGATAACCGAAAAGAGGTTCTTTATTCAAATTAAGATAGTCTTTTGAACGTTTTGAAAGGTCAGCAAAAGTATTATTGGAAAAATCATCGAATAGACCGTAAAATCGACGGTCTTGTCAGTTAATAAAGGATTTTGCAATGGCATTCGAAGGATTATCTGAAAAATTACAGGGAGCGTTCAAGGACCTGAGGGGACAGGGTGTAGTCACCGAGAAGGACTTCAACGATGCGATGCGTGTCGTCAAGATGGCTCTTCTCGAGGCCGACGTTAATTTCAAAGTGGTCAAGAGCTTTGTCAAGTCCGTGGAGGAGCGTGCGATAGGCACTGACATCATGAAGGGCTTAAATCCCGGACAGGCTGTTGTCAAGATAGTCAACGAGGAGATGGTTTCCCTCATG
>CALGGL010000267.1 GCA_937915975.1 uncultured Lachnospiraceae bacterium
ATAATCGGTTACAACCTTATACTCCTGTTTCATATCTTCCATATGATACGAAACATCCACCAGCTGCTCGCACACATCCTTTACGACTGCCTTTTCATTATCTGATTTGCGCGTTGCCTTTACGGATTTTAATTCCTTTTCAAGATTTATTATATCCTCATTATCTGCAGACGCTTTTTTCCTCGCTTTTCTTTCGGCTTTTCTTTCTTTTATTTTTTCCTTTTTCAAAGCCTTCGATTCCGAAGCATCATCCTTTGAATTAGAAGCTTCAGCGACATCGTCATCAAAAGCCTCGTCAGGCTCCTCATTCAGATAATTTTTCAATTTATCAAATAATCCCATTAAATCGCCTGCTCTCTAAACTCATCCTTTAATTGTCCGAGAATTATATCCATCCTCTTGTCATAATCTATCATATCCTTATTCATTCGATTATATATCGCTCTTTGAAGCATCGAATAAATAGTCATTTCTCTTACGTCCTCATTTGAATCACCGATTTCAATCATAAGGCTTTCAAAGTCATCCTCACCCATATCGAATTTACGCATTTCCTGCTTCAATGCCGCAGTATCGCTTGTAGAAGCAAACACTATGAGATAGCTCCTCAACGATTCTTCATTTTCATTTAATTCATAAGCCTTAAGGAAATATCTCTTTGCCTCTTCGGTATTCAAATTATTGGCAGCCGCAACAGCCCTGTTATGATATACATTTCCCAGAAATACCTTATCCTCCGTATCCTTGGATTCCTCAAGTATTTCATCATAAATCGAAGCGGCCTTTATATATCTTCTGTATCCGAGATAGCCGTCAGCCTTAAGCTTCTTCCTCTGGTCCGGTGAAAGCTTTCTGTACTTTTGCCATGCTTCTATATATGTGGTTATCTCATCAGGCTCATAATAATCCCCTGCATTAAGTATCTCAACAAGCAAATCCTGAACAAACGTTGTTTTATTGGAAAGTGCCACAAGCTTTGCGGCAAGCTGCGGCATATCAAGCTCGTCCCTTATCCAGTCGAAAAGCTTTTCGGAAATGGACGACTTACTTATAAGCACAGTATTATTGTAGATATAAAAGCAAAGCTCTTCATATGTATTTATCTCAACCTTTGTATTTAAAAATATAAACGGATGAGACGCCTCTTTAGTTGTACATAATAATACCTTAGACATTATACCTCAAACTCCTTACGATATATCTTATTCGTAGTCGGGAAAAGCTTTCCAAAGCCAAGATCCTTAATAATAACCGCTCCCTTATTCGGTGATTCGAATTCAACCTCCACCGAAAATTTAGATGTTTTATTAGGTCTTTTCGGTATACCATGAAGCTTAACGCTTTCCCTAATCTCCTGATCTGTCACCCTGCTCTTGTAAATAATTGTAACTATGTCGGTATCATCAAGAATAATATTTATCTTACCCTTGATGTTATACCACTGACGTCCTCCGAGCGCTATAGGAATAAATTCATCCTCTTCCTCGCCGCTCGAAAGTCCCACATCAAACAATACATTTTCTTCGGTCTCCACAAAATACTTTTTATAAAATTCCTCGTATTCACCACCGACCGCCTTATAGCAGGCACCCTTTGTGTATATATTTTGTCCGGCAAAAACTCTTCTTCCCTGACAGAGAATATTTCTTGATTTATTCATCCATTTTTCGGAAAATCCAAGTCCGGTGAGAAAGACCGATGAAATATATGTCTTCTTCATCTCATGCTCAACAATTTTTGAAAAGGTAACATCCATAAGAATATTATCTCCCGAAAACATAGACATATTAAACTGCTTTGTATAATCCTCGTGAGACACCTGGATAACCTCCGGACTTCTTCCCCTCGAGATATCTATTCTGTAATACTGAAGTCCGTCCGTATTATAATCAAACAATGCAACACTGTTAACCCAAAGATCCGGACTCTGATTAAATATATAATAAAGTCCGCTGTCAAGATGGCTGGTTATACTTATACTGCTTTTGTCGATATTAAGCTCCTTGTACAGGCTTCCGAGCACCCTGTACAGATCCTTACTGTAATCGGGAATAGTAATTACAAGCTTTTTTACAACCGCTCCCTCATAGCGATATAAAAACGAATCAATATGCATCTTGAGCATCATGATAAACAGTTGTCTGTAGCTGTATTTCTTTTCGCCTATCTCTATAAGCTCTTCACTTCTGGCATTTGCATAAAGCTCATCAAGGATAATTCCTTCCTCCTTAAATCTTGCCTCGGAGGCTTCGGAACCCACATACCAGTCTCCTGTTTTATTGCTGTAGAAAAGTATATTAGGCATCATATAAGTTTCTTTATTATTTAATTGGTTAACCGTTTCAGGCTCACGTTTTATATCATTGTAAAAACTAATCTGAGTCGACTCCGGACAAAGATCCATTCCTATGTAATATGCCTCCGCCATGAAAAGCCTCCTTAGTATATAATATTTAAATTCTCTTCAAACAGATGAACAGTATTGAAATATACATCCAACGTTTCAAGAAGCTCATTATCCTCTCGCATTTCCTGATTGACAAGCATGCTGTTGATAACCTCAAATCTGCTTCTGTCCTTACGATTAAAGGACTTGGTCTTTAAGGTCTCGCTTTCAACAACATAAGCCTTATTATCCTTATCCTCTTCTATCTTATAAACAAGTCTTTCACCATGGAATACAACAAATTCCTTAACATACATACCCGGTATCATCTCATCGAGTCTTTCTGTCTTAAAGCTTAAGGACTGTCTTGTACCGGTATCAAATGCATATTTAACCTCGATTTGTTTTCCGACCTCCGACTTATAGATAAGATAAGTCTTAAGGAATACATCCTGCGGAAGCTTGATAAAGCTTCTGAAGCTCTTGTAAAACGGCAGAATCTTACCACCATCCATAAACTTGCCGACAGTATCGCTAATCCACTCACGCTGCTCAAGAGTAAACTTATCAAGCTTGCTTAAGTGAGCAATAAGCGCCATCTTTGAAATCTCGTCATCGATATTACCCTTTATAATTTCCATATAAAGGAATTCGAATATATTGCCCGGAACCTGCGCATCCTTAATAAGATAATTCTGTGCGGTATAGCGAAGAAACGCCTTAACAACAAGACCTCTGCTTCTGCCTCCGTAATAAGCGGTAAATATATCATAGATATTCTCAACACTGCCCTGCGCAAACATCATCTGTGCAAGTGTGTTTTCAACAAGCAATGAAACATCCTTTACCTTATCTCTTGCCATCTTAAAGAGTGTAGCAAGCTCCTCAAGGTCACCCTTGAAGTTATTCATAATATATATAAGTATTCTGCTGTTAACCTTACCGGTCTTATAAAGCTGAATACATATGGACATAAGATCTTCATTGAGAAATCCGTTTGAGTCCTCAACACCGTAATCCGCAAGTCTGTAAAGCTCGTCGGAAGCTATCTCATCAAAGCCGTAAAGCTTAACCGCCTGAAATGCCTTATCAAACATATTCATATCAATCATATACATGATTATGCTTCTGGCATTTGCGTGATTCAGGTACTCTATATCAAGCTTTTCAAGATATTTCTTAAGTACCTCGGCATCCAGATTTTCATGATAATATTCAACTATATTAAGAAGTGCCTGCTGCTTATAATCATAAGAAATCTTATCACAGTTAACTATATCTCTTGCAGCATTTACCTCGATTGCACGCTTGTAAGTAAAATCACCGAGAGACTGATAATTATCCAAAAGGACTCTGTGATCCCGCGGGCTGTACTCATGGCATATAGGCATATAAGCCTTCTCATCAACTATCTTTTCAAGTCTGTAAGGTATGGAGCCTGCATAAACATTTCCCTCTCCATCCTCAAAAACTATGGATGCGGTATTGGACAATATCTCAACATAGGCTTCACCGTTTACAATAGGTACGCGCTGAACCTCTTCTATCTCCTGATGCGTAACTATAACCGCACGGATGCCCTTGTTATAGCATACAAGCTTACGTCTGAAAATGATATTGATAAGCTTGCCTGCATACAGCGGACTTACACTCTCAGGTTCAAGGAATTCATCATACAAGACAGTAAGGTCATCACTTACCTTACCTTTGATAATCATGTTTTCCATAAAGTCTTCCATGGTTGTACAATACTCATGGTAAACCTTCATATGCTGAGACTTATTGTAAATAACATTTGCATAAAGGTATGCAAGCTCGCTTTCGTTAAGCGTATTTTTATAGTTAAGATACATCAAAACAGATGTAGGTATAAGATCGTATCTTGAGAAATTCATACTCTTAACAAAGCACTCATTAAGTCCTATAAACTTAAGATTCTTCTCAACGGCATCCCTGTAATACTTATGATACTTGTGATCAAGCTTACCCGCACCGATAAGCATGGAGCATATACTCTTTAAAACCTCTTCACTCTTGGTTTTCTCATATATAGCCTCCATGATATTAAATATCTTGGTGTTAAACTCCTTAAAGGTTCCCGCAAGTCTGATAAACTCGTCAATAACCTCATCAGAGATAAACTTATGTCTTAAGCCCCACCTTATGGTCGTTGTTTCAAGAGAGGTTATCTTCTTAAACAAAAGCGGATTATTGTTAAATATCTCACAGAGCTCAAGATACATAATCGGGCTGTTGTAGCCGTCCTCGTAAAGGGCTGTTATCTCCTTATAAAGAGCCGATTGATCCTCCGTATATGTATCATCCATAAACAAAAGGAGCCAGAAATAAAACATCTTATCCTTTTCGGTTCTGAAATTTCTTCTGATGGTATTGCGAGCGCGGTTTATGGTTTCCTCATCCTTTAAAACAAGGGCCTTAAGATACTCATAATAGCATCTTTGCATATTGTTCATAAGCGTGTTATCAACATCCGCCTCTATACGCAAAAATTCCTGTTCAACCTTGGTAAGCTCATCCTGCATAATATTCATATGCATGATACCGAGTCTGTATATATCCTCCTCGGGAACATATCTTGCAAGATTCTCAAAAGCAAAAAGTGTATTGGACACGTAATCCTTAAGAGAAAGTCTGTCCATACGATAATTAAGATAAGTCTTTACAAGTCTTACCTTATTATTGTTAATCATATGGTTCTTATTACCGGTTCTCGGAGAAACCGTATTCTTGGTCTGAGGCTTGATAAGATTAATCGTTACCTCAATCTTTTGATAGATATTTTCAATTATAATCTTACCCGAAAATACTCCCTCCGGAACATTTTCCGGTGAGATAAGAACCTCCAAAGCAAACAAATTGCCGTAAAAATCATTGCTTACTATATTCTTCTTAGTAGGCAAAAGGAAATCATCGGAAGCCTTAACCGTGGAATTGGTAAAGCCCCATGTATTCTTACTTATGTTAATTGATATTTTGGAAAGCTCGGTCGGCATCTCCACATTAATCTTTGCCTTTGAAACCGAGAGAGTAAGTGCACGTTTTTTATGCACGTAAACAAGAAATTCCTCCAGTGCCTGATTAACCGACAAGCTGTCCAAGAGACTCGCATATATCTGTTTAACCACAGGCTCCTTATCTATAAAGGTTCTCTTAAAATCATCTCTTGCAAATATCTTTGCGGCTTCAGTCCAGTTACTTTCCGCAAGACTTGCAAATTTAAACAAATCATCAATCTTCTCATCACCGTATTTTACAAACGGTGTTACCACATCTATGTCATACGGTATCTTAAACTCTCCACCGTCGGAAATTATACTTATATGTCCCTTGTAATTTTTTCCGGCTTCAAGACAGGTGGCGTCAAACGAATAAGTTACATCAAAGCTCCTGCTGATAAATGTATGGTTATCAAACCTTAAGGTGTAACGGCTGTCATAAACCATCGCCTTTATAATTTGATCATTTTTACTTTTTACATTAAAAGAGCCTTCATATACCGTACCTGATTCTATATTAAGTTTTAAAAATTCCTCGGAGATTTCCACCTCCGGTCTGTCAATATTAAATTCACCCTTAGCGTAATGCTCTACAACAGCTTTCATTTGTTTCTCCAACTTTTAAATCTTTTTTACGTTTGCCCAAGTAACGGCTTTGTGATATAATGCCATTATCACAAAGTACATTATAACAAAAAACTGATATTAATACAAATAAAAAGTAAATTTTAAAAAATGGGAGGGATTATTTATGGCAAAACCGCCGCTTCGAATTGAACAGCTCGATACTGTCTTATACAATTCAAACTTAAATCCTATGGGGGTTCCTGAATCTGTCACAAAAGCTCTTAAAGAAAACATAAAAAGTGTTATCAGATATCCGTCAGAGTATTATGACGCATTAAAAAAATCCATTTCAGCATATGCCGGCTGTAAGGAAGATTATATAGTTTTGGGAAACGGTCTTTCGGATATGCTGCGTCTTTATATGTCATTAATCATTCCCGCAAAGGCACTTATTGCCGTTCCGACAGCTACGGAATATGAAAATGTTTTGTCAATATACGGATGTGAAACAGATTACTACGAGCTTGATGAAGAAAAAAATTATGTACTCGACGCAAAGGATTTTGTCTCAAAACTTGATTCCTCATACGATATGGTAATACTCGGCAATCCAAACAATCCTACTTCCCAGATAATAAACCGTATGGATATGGAGCTTATAGCCGAAGTATGTAAGGAACTCGAAATATTCCTTTTAATCGATGAGATGTACATCGAATTTACCGAGGACTACGAGAGCCTTACAAGCGTTCCTCTTGTTGAAGAATTTGACAATATTGCGGTACTTAGAAGCGTTTCAAAATTCTTCGCAATACCGGGACTCAGGCTTTCATATTCGGTCATAAGCAATTCCTCACACCTTGATATGATATCCGTCACGGTTGCCCCGAACAAGATATCAACATTAACCGCTGCCGCCTGTACGGAAATGTTTAAGGACAAAAAATATATCGATGAATCCCGTTCACAGATTCACACCGAAAGAAATCTTATATATTCGGCAATGAACACAAATAAAAACGTAAAGCTCTTTAAGCCTTACGCCAATTTTATGCTGGTAAAGCTCCTTAAGGAAGACATTACCGCTCAGGATGTGGAAGAGTTCTGCAGAACAAAGGGAATCATTATAAGAAACTGTTCAAACTTCCATAATCTTGATAACAAATATATAAGATTCTGTTTTATGAAGCCGAAGCAAAACGACCTTCTTGTCAACACGATACTCGAGTGCGTAGGCAGTGACAATTAAGACTGACTACGATTTACTCATAAACATACCAAACAAACTTTTCCAGCTGTTCCTTTGAATAAGATGCTTTAATCTTTTCGGGAACAGCTGTTGTTTTTCTGTATCCGTTTTTGTCATAAAACCTTACCGCACGTTTATTCTCAACCGAAACACACCAGTACACAGCACAAAGTCCAAGCTCATTTATACCCTTTGAAAGTATCTCTGACATGGCCGCTTGGGCATAGCCCTTACCCATAGATACGCTTCTTGTTGATATGGCAAACTCTGCTGTTTTTTCTTCAGTATCAATATGCTTAAGACTTACCGTTCCCATATATTCATCATACTCATCCGCTATGGCAAGATTTAAATTCTCACTTTTATCTTCAACGGATGCCTTTATAAACCGCTCACAATCATCTATGGTTTTTGATGCAAAATCCGCTCCGAGGAACAGGGTAACATTTTCATCATGCATCCATTCAAGCATATACGGAGCATCCTTTTTTTCAAGGTCTCTTAAAATCATACCTAATCTCCTTACAAATCAAAGCTTATTAATCAGAGCCAATTAATCCGCTCTTATTCATATAATATATTACATATTTCTTATTTCGTTTATAAACTTAATTATCTTCTTATAGTTGATAAGTCCGATTAAGAAAACCACACATATCACAGCAAACCTTATTGCCATACTGTTGTAAAGGAACGCAGCTGCCGCGGAAAGAATCGCAAACACTATGAAAATTATTATAAGCAGTTTTAAATTATAAGCGTTGTTCTCGATTTCCTTTTCCTTTAATATCTTCTTCATTGCATAATAATTCGTAACGGCAAATATAAGATAACTGAATAAGGTTGTATATCCGGCAGCAACATATCCGCACAACGGAATAAATATTGCATTAAGCACTATATTAATAACCGCAGACAAAATTGACGCAACCACCAGATGTCCTTTTTTCTCAAAATAAAACTCAACATTTATAAAAAGCTGTGCATAGAAAAGCAAAAGCAGGCTCATGGCAACAGGAGGAACAACTCCCACCGCAGGCAAGAATTTCTTTCCCGCTATAACATAGATTATCTCAGGCGCAAGCCAGATAACTCCCGACAAAAGCACCGCCATACCTATGGCAATCATGACGGATATCGACTGATTATCCTGCTGTTTTTTGTCTTTAAGCTTCCTGTAAAACCACGGCACATAGGAATTATTTATGGCACTTAATACAAAATTAAGTACAATGGCAAGTGTATAAGCCGCACCGTACATTCCCGCTTCAGACTTTCCGAGATAATGACTTATCATTATTCTGTCACTCTGATTAAAAACAACCTGAGACAGATAATAAAAAACAAGCGGAAGATTGAAGGAAAGAGCATATCTCCAGAATTCCTTATCAAACATTCTTTTTCCGGCAAATAAATTATAAAGGAAAATAATTCCGCCAATCACAATCTTAACGATTGCATAACCGAGTACTCTCGCATAGCCTCTTTCATCCGAGTTGATAACAAGAACATAAGCAAGCACGGGTGAAGCAACCGCCACAAGCATGGTAATCGCAACCACACCCTTATACTTATACTCAAACATTTTCTTTCCGTTCCAAAAAAGAATACCTGCATTGCCAAGCATTTCAAAAACCATAATCAACACAAGATATGTCGGAAGTTCAAAAAGCCTGTTCCAAAGACTCCTGAACGGAAAATAAATAATCAAAAATAAAGACGCAAGAAGAAGGCATATCGCTTCAACCGAAGCAATATACTTTTCCCTTTTCCCTTCAAATTTGACCATGGCAGTTGAAAAAGAGCCATAAGGCAGATTAAGTGTTACAAATATGACAAGCACCGCCATCCACGATGCATAAACTGTGTAATCTCCGAATTCTTCCGTAGTAAGCAGTCTGGCAAAAATAGGAAGTGTAATAAACGCCAGACAGTTTTGTAAAATGCTGCATATCGCATATGCCATTGAAGCCTTTGCCTCAACGGGAATATCCTTAAAATGCGTTAATTTTTTCAATGACATAATCCACTTCTTTCTCCGACATACCGTAATACATAGGAATACTGAGTTCTGTTTTTGATATAGTCTCGGCAACAGGCAACGCACCCTCAGAAATATTCAAATCCTTATACGCACCCTGCATATGCATAGGAATCGGATAATGCTTGTTGGTTCCTATTCCGTTATCATTTAAGTACTTCTCAAGCTCATCACGGTTTTCGCATCTTATTGCAAAGACATGATAAACATGTGTCATATCAGGTCCGGTAACAGGGAGTGTTACCTTGGAATTATTTATACCCGAAATATATTTTTTTGCAATCTCATTTCTTCTTTCGTTCCATCTGTCAAGCTCTTTTAATTTAATTCTTAACAAAGCCGCCTGAACCTCGTCAAGCCTTGAATTATTGCCTTTATAAATATGATGATATTTATAATCGGAGCCGTAGTTTCCCAACGCTCTGCACATATCCGCCAGCTCCTTATCGTCGGTGACGATAGCACCGCCGTCACCCAAAGCACCGAGATTCTTACCCGGATAAAAGCTAAAGCCTGCCGCATCACCGAGGCTTCCTGTTCTTTGACCTTTATACAAAGCGCCATGCGCCTGAGCGGAATCCTCAATTACCTTCAACGAGTATTTTTTTGCAATAGTCTTAATCTCATCCATCCTTGCCGGCTGTCCGTAAAGATGAACCGCCATAATTGCCTTAGTATTATCTGTTATCGCAGCCTCAATCAATTCTGGATTAATATTATAGGTTTCTATCGATGGTTCAACAAAAACAGGCTTTGCTCCCGTATATGATACGGCAAGCGCTGTGGCAATATATGTATTTGACGGAACGATAACCTCATCGCCTTTACCTATTCCGTATGCTTTTAAAACAAGAAAAAGTGCATCAAGTCCGTTACCGCAGCCAACGCAGTACTTTGCACCGCAATACTTTGCAAATTCCTCTTCAAATTTGCTAACCTCAGTTCCCTGTATAAACCAATTATTTTCATAAACCCGTTTAAATGCATCAAGCATCTGTTCTTTTATTTCATTGTGCATAACCTCAAAGGACACAAAAGGTATATTCATCATAACAGCTCTCCCGTTTTCTTAATTATTATAGTTTAATTATTAAGCCTTACCTATATATTTCAAAAAATCATCGTAATTTCTTATATAATCTTTTTCATCATAGTACTCCGAGGCAAGAACCATAAGTACCGCATCCGGTGAAAAATCAAACATTTCTCTCCAGATTGCATTGGATATATAAAGGCCCTCATAAGGCTTGTCAAGCAAAACCTCTGCTTTTTCCTTACCGTCATCCATAAGAATCTTACAAGTGCCGTGTATGCATATAAGAATCTGCTCCAGACATTTATGAGCATGATAACCTCTTCTCACACCCTCGAGAGTATCATACATATAGTAAACTCTTTTTATCTCAAACGGAATATCCTTCATCTCTTCAAGAGCCACAAGCTGTCCCCTGTCATCACCATGAATTTGAAAATTATACTTTTTTATCTCCATAATCATTCTCCGCAAACATATACAAATTTATAAACATATTATCATAATCAAAATGATAAGTCGATATGCTGATTTATTGACATTATTTATTTTTTTTGCTATTTCATCATAATATAAAGGAATTTTATTTTCCATAA
>CALGGL010000268.1 GCA_937915975.1 uncultured Lachnospiraceae bacterium
AAATTCTTTTTTTTCGCCAATGATTAAAATGGATTCCAAATAATCCTCTGCAGATTCCTGTATTTTCATACTGTAACACCTCACAATAACAAGATGAGAAAATTATAACATATAACCATTTTTTTTTCAAATAAAAAGGGAATATAATACTATGAAAAAACATATCGGAGTATTAAACATTTTAATAATATATGTTATGCTTGCCATAAGCCTTACATCGTGCGTCGGTAAGGATAGCTATCCTGCGTTTTCGGACGGATTATTTGTTAAAATTTCATATACGCCTGTAAATGTAAATGAAGATGAAACGACATTTACGGTTAATGTCGAAATACTTCAGGATGGAACCATGTATATTTATGCGGATAATTTTGTCAAGTGGTACGGTGAAAATGAGCCGGACAGGATGAAGCTTAAGCTAAGCGACGAAGAGGTGGAGGATGTCAAAAAATCCATTATTCGAGAGGGCTTGTTTGATATGCACAACGATGTGGGTAATAAGGATATAACGGAAGGTATCAGAAAGGAAATTATAATTTATACTGCCGAGGGTGAGTACAGTATATACGGAATAAATCCATCCAACAGAAGCTTTAACAAGGTATATGAGCAAATCTACGGTCTAAGACGTGAGGAGCTGGTTACCTATGTGGACAAAATAAATGAAATTCAGGAGACAGGTTCACGAAATGACGTAGGAATTTATCTGACAAACCAGAGCGGCAATAAGATTTTTTTGAAGGAAGATATAGAAAACATATACAGTGAGGAATACTATCCTGAGGGTGAGGAGGAACCGAAGACACGGATAGTGTTTGTTCTTAATGATGAGGCACAGGCAATACTTGATGATGCAGGGGCGTATACCGATAAGAAAAAGCAAATAAGCTATAAAATGTACAATGACAATAAATACATTTTTGATGTAATCGTAAATGAGTCGGATGACGGGTGTTTTTTATTTGCAGACGTTTTATATGATGAAAAAGAGCTGGAAGATGTTATAAAAGAATTAAATGAAGGTTTAGAATAAATTAAGAATTACAGTGCTTATTTATATTGACATTTTTATTATCTTGGGTAAAATATTAGTATTGCTTTAATTGTAAGCGTAGGAAAGTTGAGGATTATGTATGAGTAATTTAAAAGCGGTTATACTTGCTGCAGGTAAGGGAACAAGGATGAATTCAGAGCTTCCTAAGGTTATTCATAAATGTGATGGTCAGCCGATGGTTCACTATGTTATAAAGGCTGCTAAGGATGCAGGAGCTATGGATGTCTGTGTTATAGTCGGTTATAAGGCTTCTGAGACAAAAAATGCCATATATGACGTTGTTGATTACAGGGTTCAGGATGAGCAGCTCGGAACCGGTCATGCCGTAAAGTGTGCAAGTGATTTTATCGGAACCGAGGGGGATGTCATTGTTCTTTGCGGTGATACTCCGCTAATAAAGGGTTCTACTCTTACAAGACTGGTTGAGCTTCACAAGAAGCTTGCAAACGGTGTTACGGTTCTTTCTGCGGTTGTTGATGACTCAACAGGATACGGAAGAATAGTAAGAGATGAGCAAAATGGTTTTGTTAAGATAGTTGAGCAAAAGGATGCTACACCTGAGGAACAAAAGATTAAGGAAATTAATTCCGGAATGTATATCTTTAATGCCGAGGCTCTTTCGGCTGCACTTGAGCTTTTGAACAATAACAATGCAGCGGGAGAATACTATCTTACCGATACGATAGCTCTTATAAAAAAGATTGGCTTAAGAGTATCGGCTATGCCTCTTTCAGGCGAGGATGTAGACGATATAATGGGCGTGAATACTTTGGAACAGCTGAGCAAGGCTGAGGAAATAATGAAAGCTCGTAACAGTGCCGGGAACTAAAAGGTGTTTTATATATGAAGATAATAATCGGTCTTGGAAACCCCAAAAGCGAATATGCGGGAACAAGGCATAATGTGGGTTTTTCCGTTATATATAATATCAGTGATACATACAATATAAAGGTTGATACCAAAAAGCACAAAGCCCTAATAGGTAAAGGAATAATTGAGGGGGAAAAGGTTATACTTGCCATGCCCCAGACATTTATGAATCTTTCGGGTGAAAGTGTAAGAGAACTTGTTGACTATTATAAATGTGACGTATCGGATATAATCGTAATATATGATGATGTAAGTCTTGATGTAGGTCGTATCAGGATAAGAAAAAAAGGCAGTGCCGGAGGACATAACGGTATAAAAAATATCATTGCCCACCTTGGTACGGATGAGTTTACAAGAATTAAAATCGGTGTAGGTGAAAAGCCTCCGAGGATGGATCTTGCCGATTATGTACTCGGAAGATTTTCAAAGGAAGAACAGCCTGTTATAAGACAGGCGGCAGATACCGCAAGACAGGCGGCAGCAGACATAATCGGAAAAGATGCCGATTATGCAATGAATAAATATAACTAAATATCGGAGGTTCTTAATATGCAGGCAATAGTTTCGGCATTTATGGAAGAACCGGGATTTGTAGGATTAAGAGAAGATTTAAAGGATAATATTTACCCCATACATGTATGGGGTCTGGACAGACATGTTGAACCTCTTTTGATAAAGGCTCTTGAAAAAAAAGGTAAGCTAAAGCTTATAGTAACCTATGATGAAAAACGGGCAAGAGAGCTTGCAAGTGACTACAAGCTTTTTGACAGAGAGGTTTATTATTATCCAGCTAAGGATGCTCTTTTTTATTATGCGGATATTCACAGTAATGAAACTGTAAAAAACAGGTTGGAGATAATAAGACGCATAGCCGAAAAGGATGAGGTTACGGTTGTTACTACGATTGAGGGATTGATGGATAAAATTCCGGATATATCCCACATCGTGGATAATATTATCGACATCAATAAGGATGAGAGCATAGATACAGTTAAATTTTCCGAAAAGCTTACAACCCTTGGGTATGAAAAAACTAATATGGTTGAAGAACGCGGGCAGTTTTCGGTACGTGGAGGAATAATTGATATTTTCCCACTTACGGAAGAGTGCCCTTAT
>CALGGL010000269.1 GCA_937915975.1 uncultured Lachnospiraceae bacterium
GGATATAAGACTGACACCAGGAGTGGAATGTCTGGTCTTAGCTATCCAAGGATAAACCTTTTTTCCCGGAAGATGTCCGCCCTCACCAGGCTTGGCACCCTGTGCCATCTTAATCTGTATCTCTCTTGCACTTACAAGATATTTGCTGGTTACGCCAAATCTTCCGCTTGCAACCTGCTTTATGGCAGAGCTTCTGTCATGTGAAGTTCCTGCCGAAGCAAGCCTCTCATCACTCTCTCCGCCCTCGCCACTGTTAGACTTACCATGAAGGTGATTCATGGCAACCGCAAGTGCCTCATGAGCCTCCTCGGATATGGAACCGTAGGACATGGCTCCTGTCTTAAATCTTTTTACGATCTCATCCTCCGACTCTACCTCATCAATAGATATGCCGCTTTCAGGATAATTAAAATCTATAAGACTTCTTAAATAGCCTGTTTTCTCACTGTCGACCATACTTGTGTACTGCTTGAACTTATCGTAATTACCTTCTCTGGTTGCAGTCTGAAGCATATGTATGGTCTGTGGATTATATCTGTGTGCCTCACCCTGACTTCTCATCTTGTGTCTTCCTACAGATGAAAGTGTAAGGTCACTGTTTAAGCCAAGAGGATCAAAGGCTTTAGAGTGCTCTTTATCCACTCTCTTAGCTATATCATCAAGGGTAATTCCTCCTACTCTGCTGACGGTTCCGGTAAAGTACTCGTCTATAACCTCTTTGGATATACCTATTGCCTCAAATATCTTACTGCCCTGATAGGACTGGATGGTTGAAATACCCATCTTGGATGCTATCTTAACTATGCCATGCAAAACCGCATCATCATAATCACTTACCGCTGCATAATAATCCTTATCAAGTCTTCCCTCATCTATAAGCTCCTGTATGGAAGAATGTGCAAGATACGGATTGACAGCACACGCACCAAAGCCAAGTAAGGTAGCAAAATGATGCACCTGACGAGGCTCTCCGGATTCAAGAATAAGTGACATAGCTGTACATTTCTTGGTCTGAACGAGGTATTTATGAACTGCTGCCACAGCAAGAAGTGAAGGTATGGCAACATGATTTTCATCAACTCCCCTGTCTGAGAGAATCAGTATATTTGCACCCTCTTTGTATGCCTTATCAACCTCAACAAAAAGATGATCTATTACTCTTTTCATAGGTGTGCTCTTGTAATAAAGAGTTGAAACCTTGGCAACCTTAAAGCCCGGCTTATTCATCTTCTCAATCTTAAGAAGGTCAAGGTCTGTAAGTATAGGATTGTGTATCTTTAACACCTGACAATTCTCAGGTTTTTCCTCAAGAAGATTACCGTTTTTACCCACATAAACCGTAGTTGAGGTAACAATCTTTTCTCTCTCCGCATCTATAGGCGGATTGGTAACCTGTGCAAAAAGCTGTTTGAAATAATAAAACAGCGGCTGGTACTCCTCGGAAAGTACCGCAATAGGGGTATCAACACCCATGGCACCTATTGCCTCGGCACCGTTAAGTGCCATATTTCTTATGCCCTCCTGATAATCTTCATATGAATATCCAAATGCCTTTTGAAGTCTCTGCCTTTCCTCATTTGTGTAGGATATAACCTTTTCATTTGGAATCTTGATGTCGTGAAGCTCTAAAAGACTGCTGTCAAGCCACTCTCCGTAAGGCTCCTTTTTAGCATATTTTTCCTTTATCTCCTCATCGGAAAGAATAACCTTATTAATCGTGTCTACCAAAAGCATCTTGCCCGGATGAAGCCTCTCCTTCTTTAAAATGTGTCGCTCATCAAGTGAAAGGACTCCAATCTCGGATGAAAGGATAAGTCTTCCGTCATCCATAACATAATATCTTGATGGTCTAAGGCCGTTCCTGTCAAGGATAGCACCCATCACATCTCCGTCTGAAAAAAGGATTGATGCAGGTCCGTCCCAAGGCTCAAGCATGGTTGCATAATACTGGTAAAAATCTCTTTCCTCCTGCGTAAGGGTATCATTGTGTGCCCAAGGCTCAGGTATCATAATCATAGCTGCAAGCGGCAGATCCATACCACTCATAACAAGGAATTCAAGGGTATTGTCAAGCATGGCAGAGTCAGAACCACTCTGTGATATAACCGGAAGAACCTTGGTCATATCATCTGCCGAAAAATGATCCGAATGCATGGTTTCTTCTCTTGCAAGCATCTTATCAGCATTACCCTTAATAGTATTAATCTCTCCGTTATGTACGATAAATCTGTTAGGATGAGCCCTCTCCCAGCTTGGATTGGTATTGGTTGAAAATCTCGAGTGAACCATGGCTATAGCTGAATCATAATCCTCATCCTGTAAATCCTTGAAAAATGTCCTAAGCTGTCCTACTAAAAACATACCCTTATAAACTATAGTTCTGCATGAAAGCGACGGAACATAGGTATTGTCATTACTCTGTTCAAATTCTCTTCTTATAACATAAAGCTTTCTGTCGAATTCAAGGTCTGTCAAAGGTGTATCCGGTCTTTTAATAAATGCCTGATATATCGAAGGCATACACTCTCTTGCCCTGCTTCCTAATACTTCAGGTACAATATCCACCTCTCTCCAGCCTAAAAATTCAAGCTTATCCTTTGCCACAATTATCTCAAACATCTTCTTGGCCTGACTTCTTTGCAGCTCATTTTGAGGGAAGAAAAACATACCTACCGCATATTCTCTTTCGTTTCCGATTTCTATGTTTATTTCCTTACAAATCTTCTTAAAGAACTTATGTGATATCTGTGTAAGGATACCTACACCGTCACCGGTTTTTCCCTCTGCATCCTTACCGGCACGATGCTCAAGGTTTTCCACTATGCTTAAAGCATCCTTTACAACATCGTGTGACTTTACTCCGTTTATATTGACGATTGCGCCTATACCGCAGTTGTCATGCTCAAATTCCTGATTATATAATCCGTTTTTTTGTATGTTCATGTGTTTTACCTACCTTTCTGGTTTGGCTTACGAGCTTGGATTAAATCCATCGCAGGCACGCTCTCGCTACTCTCACACGTAGCGGTTCTAAGCTCTTTGTATGCCAATTATAATCAACTTCTTACTTTGTAAAGTTGATTATAATCGTCATCCAATTCGCTAAGTACCGACGTGTTCAAAGTACCTGCTTATGGATTTATTCAAGCTTCGTAAGCCATTTAAATATTGTTTAAAGATAAATAGTAATATTACTCAACAAATTTTATATATCCTTCATATATCAAAAACTGCATATATAATTCAGTTTATGTTCGATGTGTTAATGCTGCTTCTATCAATCCATAAAACAGTGGGTGTGGATCATCCGGTCGTGATTTGAACTCGGGATGTGCCTGAGTTGCCACAAAGTAAGGATGATCTTTTAGCTCTATCATTTCTACTATCCTGCCGTCAGGTGATAGTCCTGAAAGTATCATTCCATTTTCGATAAGCTTTTCTCTGTAGTCATTATTTACTTCATATCTATGTCTGTGTCTTTCCGATATATCAAGCTTACCGTACAGCTTCGCTGCCCTTGTTCCTTCCTTTAATACACAAGGATATGCGCCAAGTCTTAAGGTTCCTCCGATATTTACTACTCCGTTTTGCTCCGGCATAAGGGCTATAACCGGATTTTTGGTATCAGGCTCAAGCTCAATGCTTGCCGCATCCTTTATGCCTATTACATTTCTTGCAAATTCTATAATCGCAAGCTGCATTCCGAGACATATGCCAAGGTATGGAATATTTTTTTCTCTTGCATACTTTATGGCAAGTATCTTTCCTTCCGTTCCTCTCGGGCCAAAGCCTCCCGGAACAAGTATTCCGTCCGTATCATGAAGAAATTCTTCTATATTTTCACTTGTAAGCTTTTCAGCATCTATCCATCTTATATTTACTTCAGCGTGATTGGCTATGCCTGCGTGCTTTAATGCTTCTGCCACACTCAAATATGCATCATGAAGTGCAACATATTTTCCAACCAAGGATATAGTAACCTTATTGTTCGGATGATTTAATCTTGAAACCATATCCTTCCACTTATCAAGATCAGGCTCCGGACAAGGAAGCTTAAGACATTCACAGACAGCCTGTGCAAGCTTTTCCTTCTCTAACATAAGCGGAACCTCGTAAAGCGAAGGTGCATCAAGATTCTGTAAAACATGCTCTTTCTTTACATTACAGAATAACGCAATCTTTTCACGCATGTTGTCATCTATCGGATAATCCGAACGACACACCAGAATGTCCGGCCATATACCCATACTCTGAAGTGCCTTGACACTCGCCTGTGTCGGCTTGGTCTTCATTTCCCCCGAAGCCTTAAGATATGGGATAAGCGTAACCTGAATCATAATCGCATTTTCTCTTCCCACCTCAGCCTGAAACTGCCTTATGGCTTCAAGGAATGGCTGGCTCTCTATATCTCCCACCGTGCCGCCGACCTCAATAATCGAGATTGTATAATCATCATTATTATCCTTATAAATGTGGTCCTTTATCTCATTGGTAATATGCGGAATAACCTGAACCGTACCTCCGCCGTATTCTCCGCGTCTTTCCTTATTTAAGACCGACCAGTATATTTTTCCTGTTGTAATGTTGGAATTATGATTGAGACTTTCATTTATGAATCTTTCGTAATGTCCTAAGTCAAGGTCCGTCTCCGTTCCGTCATCCGTTACGAAAACCTCACCATGCTGTATAGGATTCATAGTTCCGGGATCAACATTGATGTAAGGGTCAAACTTCTGCATTGTAACCCTGTATCCTCTTGCTTTGAGGAGTCTTCCGAGCGAGGCAGCGGTGATACCTTTACCCAGTCCCGATACAACTCCACCTGTTACAAATACATACTTAACCATCTTTGGTCCCTCCCTATTATTTATTCTTACGACATGCTACACCTCGCCTGTCGGCTCGGTGATACGACTTCGTAAATAAAAAAAAAGGCACTTCGAGTGTTAAACTCGAAGCGCCTTTGCTTCATCTCTAATATATTAATTGTTTGGTAAAAAAATGTCAAGGGGAAATTTACTATTTACCCATTTGCTAAAAAATCACTATGAAATCTTTTTTCTATATTTTTTGTTTTGGAACAAACTCTATTTTTAAAACCATACCCATCCCTTCAGCCAGGCGTTTAAGCAAATTAACAGAAGGATTTCTTGTACCATTCTCAAGCTTACTTATATCAGCCTGATTAATGCCGGTTCGTTCAGCGAGTTCCTTCTGTGTAATATTTTGAGAAGTTCTTGCCTCAACAATTGCTCTTATAACATCCATTTCCGGTTGAATAGCTTCATATTCTTTTGCAAATTCAGGATCTTTCATATGACTTTCTTTATATTGTTTTAACGTTCTCATTGTTTACCCATCCTTTCCTTAAAATCTGCTCTTCGTTCTTTTGCTAATTTTATTTCTTCTTTCGGTGTTTTTTGCCTCTTTTTAACGAAACCATTTGTAAGTATTATCTTTCCCTCATAATAGAAAAAATATAGTATTCTCGTAATATTGTTTCCTGCCTGACACCGTATTTCAAATATTCCGTCATCAATAGATTTACTGTATGGTTCTCTTAGCTGATTACCCTTTTCTTCCAGCAATTCAAGTAAACCAATAATTTTAACTCTCATCTTTAAATCAAGCGAATTAATAAAATCTTCTACAGGGCAATCACCATTTTCTTTCTCATAAAAAATAACTTCAAACTTTGCCATACCTTCTCCTTTATAATAATTATATGGCATATATGCCATATTGTCAACATGTATAATTCAAATATAATAAATTGTTTTTATATTTACGCAAGCAAAAAATGCCATTATCATTAATATTGATTTGATATCTCTGCTCGGATATTCCATAACTATATTTAGCTTTGGGTTAAGGGTAGAAATTTATTTATCTGATAATAGAGATAAAAATAACCGCCCTACGCCTAAATAGTACGGTCATTTTTATTATCTTATAACTATTAAGTGCAACCATCTATCGGTAACACCTTTTCTAAAATATATCATTAAAGCCTCTTACTGTCAATGTTCATTATTATACCTTTTCAAAAGGGTACTCTTTTATTATGTCACAAAATTTCAAATAGGTAAAAACGCCAAAAGCAACGAATATCCCAGACATAAAATCAGGTTTACAATTACAAAAGACTTTGTGTATTTTTCTTGGTATTTTGCTTCATCATCAATCTTTTCCTTTTGCCTTTTAGTCATTCTCCATGTCGCAGGAAATAATGCTGCCACAAAGAAAATAACAAACAACATAATACCAATAAAAATTAAAACACCTAACAGGCCTCCATCCACATCACAGGATACAGCTTTATAAATACCTGCTGCAACGATTAATAAAAAAGAAATTATTTCAACAATTTTTTCCCATGTTTTAAATCTACCTGTCAATTTCGTTACCTCCTATCATTCTCAATTTTTTGATTTTCTTATTGCTATACAGCAAAATACATACAAAATCCATATCAAAACATCTGATATGATACTCCTTTTACAAATCATTTTTCCTACTATAATTATATACTGTACCTGCCTTAATTAAATTTAAATCGGATTCAGTGATTGTAAGGCGTATTCCGGTATCTGTTTTTTCTACGATACCATAAAAACTTGAATTATTATCCCAGAATCCCTGATTTATACTTAGTCCTTCTCCGTCAATATTGGCATTAGCCGTAGCTGATGCAGCATTATATATAACAATTTCCAAATAATATCCACCTGTCTGAGGATTATCCTCAGATATTGTTATGGTACTTACCCCATCGTCATCAGAAACCCAATCACCTAAAAAAATTTCATCAGTTGCGCCATAATACTCAGCTGTACGAGGTACATCAGGCGCACCGGAAGGTTCTATCTCTTCCTCTGTATTATTATTCTCTGTTTCAACTTTTTCCTCTGTTTTAATTTCTTCCTCAGTTTTCTCCTCTGTTTCTGTTATAGCCTCCGTCTCTGTTTTATCTTCCTCTACTCCTGTTGATGTGACTTCTGTTTCTTTCTCCGTGGTCTTACCTCTTTCAGAACCATTATCAGAATTACCACATCCTGACATCAAAGCAATACATAAAATTACAATAGCTACGAACTTAAATCTTCTCATTAAATGCTCCTCCATCTTTTAATTAACTCATATAACTTCCTACAATGAAATAAAATATTTTCCCTGAATTCATTTTATCACAGCTTCTATACATTAGATAATTAAAACAATATTTTGTTCGATTTTTTATAAAAAATATTTACATATTAAAACTATTATATTATACTTGTTTCAAAATAAATATTATTTTCATAATTCTATATATTTTTACAAAAGATTCCAATAAAAAGAATATTTAAATATTGACATAATATCAGCTCAATCATATAATACTAATAGAAACAGCGTGCTGTTTCAGGTGGGCTAACACCCTAATCCGATATTCTTGCCGAACGAATGTGTCGGTAGTTG
Source organism: uncultured Lachnospiraceae bacterium (assembly GCA_937915975.1). GTDB lineage: Bacteria > Bacillota > Clostridia > Lachnospirales > Lachnospiraceae > Coprococcus_C. The sequence continues at coordinate 7,462 of CALGGL010000269.1, forward strand.
GCAGGCAACAGAAAAACCTGAATTCTTGTTAGACAGATGGTGCTAACCGTTGGCGGACAACAGAAAAATTAGTCATTTTAAGAGAGTTGATAATGCTAAAGTATTATTCAACTCTCTTTTTTATTTTAGGAGAAAGAAATGAAATATACATCTAACACATATAAAAATGCTATTAATATAATTACAAATGCGGCTAAAGATTACAAGCAAATACTTAGTAATCAAAACTTTATTTTTATTTTTAAAAACAGAAATGATAATTCAATAGATTATTTCGAAGCTGTATTTTTAGATCGTAATTTTCAACATTTAACAGGTATTGATTTTACCGATACAAACGGAAAAATACTACATAAGTCATTATATTTTTATAAAAAATGTCTTAATGGCAAAATAAAAGAAAATGAAATAAGTTATAAAGCTGATGGAACAACAGAACTAAAACTAAAAGCTCTTCCATTGATAATTAATTTTCTTAATTCATCAAAAATGACTGCAACTTATAATTCATTTAAACCCAAATTATCAGTTGACAGATTGGTTGGAACTACTAATTTTTGTATCGGTTTCACAAAAGATAAAGACTTTTTTGTTCCAAGTTCCTGTTTATTAGAAGATATACGTAATCTTTCTGATGTTACACATCAAATTTTAGCAATTTATTCAAAATCATCCAATAATAAAAAAACAGTTTATAATAATTTGAGATACATAGCTAAAGGTATAACTATTGAAAAATTAAATATGTCTGACGGCTTAAAAACTTTAATTGGATTATCAAAAAATAATATATAACGTTTTTATCATGCGAAGCATGATGTCGGTTGGATAGAGGTGTATGTAAGCCCTTGTAGGTTTCAGATGCTTAGCGTAGCCTTTTGAAACAAGTGAGCACTTAGCTTATAGATAACTTTTCTCCTTGCGTAGCAAGGAGAAAAATAAATAATATCCCACATTTGCATTTATGCAAAACTGTGGGATATTATTTATTTTTGTTTTTGATATGCATTAGTAGAAAACATATATATATGTTTAGTACTCCTACTTGTTTCAATGAGTGCGAACGCGCTACGCGAGTATCTGAAGCCTACAAGGGCTTACATACACCATTCTATCCAACCGACCACAAAGCTTTAATTGTCACTCTGTAGTGCATCGTATCCGGTCTCGCCGGTTCTTACTTTAACTACATTTTCCACATCGTATACGAAGATCTTACCATCGCCGATATGGCCTGTGTAAAGCACCTTACGTGCAGTGTTGATAACATCCATAACAGGAACCTTTGAAACAACCATCTCTACCTGAACCTTTGGCAAAAGAGACATCTCCATCTTAACTCCACGGTAGTATTCCGGTGCACCGTTCTGTACACCACAGCCAAGAACCTGAGTTACGGTCATACCTGTTACGCCGATATTGTTCATCGCTTTCTTTAACTTCTCGAAACGTTCCTGTTTAAGGATAATTTCAACCTTGGTAATCTTATGCTCATTAGGTATATCAGAAGTCTTAACCGCTGCCGGTACCGCTTCATCCATAGGAACGCTGCCTATCATCTCGTAGTCGTCAAGATCAGAGGTATCCGAGATACCGGTCGGAGCAAATTCAAAGCCTGCATAAGCGCTTGTAAGACCGTGCTCAGTAAGGTCAAGACCTTTGATTTCCTCCTCCTTGCTTGCACGAAGACCAAGAGTTGCTCTTATAATTGCAAATGTAATGTAAATCGTAACTGCAGTCCATGCAGCAGTACAAATCATACCTAAAAGCTGAATACCAAGCAGCTTAAATCCGCCGCCGTAGAAAAGACCTACCATCTCATTTCCTGCTGAATCGGCAACCGAGTAACCCGGTACAGTATTTGTTGAGAAAAGACCAACTGCGATAGTACCCCAGATACCATTTAACATATGTACCGCTACCGCACCTACAGGATCGTCAACATGAAGCACATAATCAAGGAACCATACACCAAATACTACAAGCACGCCCGATACTGCACCGATTATGATAGAACCTAAAGCATCTACTGTATCACAAGGAGCTGTGATTGCAACAAGTCCGGCAAGGGAAGCATTAAGACACATTGAAACATCCGGCTTGCCATATCTGATCCAAGTGAAAATCATACATACTACTGTTGCTACTGCAGGTGCAATTGTAGTTGTTACAAATATATCACCAAGCTGTGGAACACTTGTTGCGGCTGCACCGTTAAAGCCGTACCAACCAAGCCAGAGGATAAATACACCTAAAGCACCGATTGGGATATTGTGTCCCGGAAATGCATTTACCTTTGTTACCTTACCATTTTCATCCTTCTCAAATTTACCGATTCTCGGACCAAGCATTGCAGCACCTACAAGTGCGCAGATACCACCTACCATATGAATACAGTTTGAACCGGCAAAATCATGGAAGCCTATCTTTGCTAACCAGCCGCCGCCCCAGGTCCAGTGAGCCTCAACCGGATATATAACAGCGGAAATAACTGCCGAATATACACAGTATGAAATAAATCTTGTTCTTTCAGCCATGGCACCTGAAACTATGGTTGCCGTAGTTGCACAGAACACTAAGTTAAATACAAATCCTGACCAGTCAAAGTCAGCATAGTTTGTGAAAATATCAAAGTTCGGAATACCAACCAAACCGCACAAAGCATCTTCACCTAAGAATAGTCCAAAACCAAGCAGGATAAATGTAACTGTTCCTATACAAAAATCCATCAGGTTCTTCATAATGATGTTACCTGCATTCTTGGCTCTTGCAAAGCCTGTCTCGACCATTGCAAAGCCTGCCTGCATCCAGAATACTAGAGCAGCGCCTATAAGGAACCACACTCCAAAAATTTCTGAATTAACAGTTTCTAAAATCTCCTGAGCCATAAATTTTTTCCTCC
>CALGGL010000270.1 GCA_937915975.1 uncultured Lachnospiraceae bacterium
TTTGCGAGCAGTACAGACTAGATTGAGCAAGGTGTAGATTTAGTCCGTATATTTTATGAGGCCATACGGACTAAAATAAGGGAAGTGAGAATTTAGTCTGCATTTGTAAGAAAAATGGGCTGGCCGAAGAAGCTTATGACAGGCCAAAGAAGCATTGCACATTTATGTGTAGTTTATCTTATTGCTAAGTTTTGCCTGATATTGTATAATTTCTAAGTGTATTTGTGGAGGTTTCATTTGGAGATACTATGGAAGAAAAATGGACAATTTATGCCAAGCGGGCAGATTTTAATGGGATAGGGAAAAAATATGGTATTGATCCTGTTACGGCGAGAGTTATAAGGAACAGGGATATTGTTGGTGACGATGCTATAGAGAAATATCTGCACGGTAGTATGCAGGATACTCATGCGCCCGAGCTTATGAAGGATATGGATAAGGGGTGCGGCATCATGGCAGAAAAGATTCGAGAAGGTAAGAAGATAAGAATCGTATCTGATTATGATGTTGACGGCATTATGTCCAATTATATTCTTTTTAAAGGTCTTATGGAGGCGGGAGCTGATGTAAGCTATGAGATACCTGACAGGCTTACGGACGGTTATGGAATAAATACAAGGATTATCGAGGATGCCAAGCTTGATGGAATTGATACTATAATAACCTGTGATAACGGTATAGCTGCCTTTGAAGCGGTGGAGCTTGCGAAAAGCTATGGTATGACAGTTATTGTTACAGATCATCATGAGGTTCCCTATGATATAAATGATGATGGAACAAGAAGCTACAGACTCGTGCCGGCGGACGCGGTTATTGATATAAAACAGCAGGATTGTAATTATCCTTTTAAGGACATCTGTGGTGCAGGGGTTGCCTATAAGTTTATAAGAAGATTATATGAGCTTATGAATAAGCCTTGGGAGGATGAGGATAAATATATTGAAATGCTTGGACTTGCGACGGTCTGTGACATAATGTCCTTGACGGATGAAAACAGGATATATGTAAAAAGAGCTTTGGATATAATTAAAGAAACAGAAAATATCGGACTTAAAGCCCTGCTTTCGGTAAACGGACTTCTTAACAGAAAAATAACCGCATATGATTTTGGATTTGTATTGGGGCCATGTTTTAATGCGACCGGAAGACTTGAAAGTGCCAAGGTCGGACTTTCTCTTTTACTTTCAACTGATGAGGCCTATGCTATGGAGGAGGCAGAAAAAATAAAGTCAATTAATGCTGACCGAAAGAGTATGACAGAAGAAGGTACAAAAAGAGCTATAGAAATTGTTGAAAAGGATTATAAAAATGATATAATTTTAGTTATATATGTGCCTAAGCTTCATGAGAGCCTTGCGGGTATTGTGGCAGGAAGAATTAAGGAAAAGTATTATAAGCCGACACTTTTATTTACCGACGGAGAGGGAGGTATTCTTAAAGGTTCAGGTCGTTCCATCGAAGGTTATAATATGTTTGATGAATTAAATACCTTAAGAGAATACTTTCTCAAGATGGGCGGACATGAGATGGCAGCAGGTTTTTCAATAGAAAGAGATAAGCTGGATGACTTGCGACAAAAGCTAAATGCCAATCAGAAGCTTACAAAGGAAGACCTGACTTACAAGGTTCATATAGATGTGGCAATGCCGTTTTCCTATATCTCGCCTAAGCTCATAAATGAGCTTGAAATGCTTGAGCCTTATGGCAAAGACAATCCTAAAGCACTATTCGGACAGGGAAATCTAAGCGTTGTAAGGCTAAGATTTATGGGTAAGGATAATCAATTTGGCCGTATAACCCTTCAGGATGAAAGCGGGTTTAGGGTTGATGCGGTGGATTTTCGGATTAATAATTTTATAGAAAGCATAAAATTGTGGTTTGGAGAGCAAGAATGTGATAAAATGTTACGAGGACAGCCAAACAACATTAAGATAAATGTTGCATATCATCCGGAGCTTAATTATTATAATGGTAATACATATATCCAAATAAGACCGGACAGGTATCAGAAATCGGAAGGAGAAAAAAATGAAAGACATTAAGGATTACATAACAAGCATACCGGATTTTCCGAGTGAAGGAATTATTTTCAGAGACATAACAAGTGTTCTTGAAAATGAAGAGGGCTATGCACTTGCAATTGATGAGATGAATAAATTTCTCGAGGGTGTTGATTATAATGTCATAGCCGGAACAGAATCAAGAGGATTTATATTCGGTGCGCCTCTTGCGTATATTAATAAAAAGAGCTTTGTTCCTGTAAGAAAGAAGGGCAAGCTTCCGAGAGCTACGGTTGAAAGAAGCTATGAGCTCGAATATGGTACAGCTACCATTGAGATTCATAAGGATGCCATCAAACCGGGAGATAAGGTGGTTTTGGTTGATGACCTTATAGCCACAGGCGGTACAATTGAGGCGGCTGCAAAGCTTATTGAGGAGCTTGGCGGAGAGGTTGTTAAAATGGTATTTTTGATTGAACTAACAGACCTTGGAGGAAGAGATAAGCTCAAGGATTATGTTATAGAATCTGTTGTACAATATGAAGGTGAGTAGGACAGCAAAGATAAAAGGACAGCAAAGATAAAAGGACAGCAAAGATAAGGGGACAGCAAAGATAAGGGGACAGCAAAGATGAGTTCTTAATAATAAGAACACAGGAAGTCAGGGAGCGTGATACTATGGCGGACACAAATAAAATAGCACATAGTACATTGAAAAATGATCTGAGTACGCCGAACGATTTTACACCGCCTGAAGAGCTTTATGAACAGCTTAAGGCTACGGTTTTAAGGTATCATCCGTCGGATGATTTAACTATTATCGAAAAGGCATACAAGGTGGCTGCAGATGCCCATAAGGATCAGAAACGTAAGTCGGGTGAACCATATATTATTCACCCTCTTTGTGTTGCCATAATACTTGCTGAGCTGGAGCTGGATAAGGAAACCATAGCCGCAGGCTTATTGCATGATGTTGTTGAAGATACGGTTATGACAAGTGAAGAAATATCCAAAGAATTTTCACCGGAGATTGCAATTTTGGTGGATGGTGTTACAAAGCTTACTCAGTTGGATTTGTCTCAGGATAAGATTGAGGTTCAGGCAGAAAACTTAAGAAAAATGTTCCTTGCCATGGCAAAGGATATAAGGGTTATTCTTATAAAGCTTGCCGACAGACTGCATAATCTGCGTACGCTTCAGTATCAGACACCTGCAAAGCAGATTGAAAAGTCCAGAGAGACTATGGATATATATGCACCTTTGGCTCACAGGCTCGGTATATCCAAGATTAAGATTGAGCTTGATGATCTGTCTATGAGGTATCTTTATCCGGATGTGTATGAAAACCTCAAGGAGGAGATAGAAAACTATGTATCCGCCGGAGAGGAATTCATCAATCAGATGGTGGGCGAGGTAAGCGGATATATGAAGGAAGCCGGAATAGAAGCAGAGGTAGACGGAAGAGTTAAGCACCTTTTCAGTATATATAAGAAAATGGTCACACAGAATAAAACTCTTGACCAGATATACGATATTCATGCCATCAGAATTAAAGTAAATACAGTAAGGGACTGTTATGCGGCGCTTGGTATAATACATGAGAAGTATAAGCCTATTCCGGGACGTTTCAAGGATTATATAGCTATGCCGAAGTCTAATATGTATCAGTCACTTCATACCACCCTTATCGGACCTGAGGGAAAGCCTTTTGAGATACAGATAAGAACCTATGAAATGCATAAGACGGCTGAATACGGTATCGCTGCCCATTGGAAATATAAAGAGGGTGTAGGCGGAAAGAAATCCGAGGAGGAGAAGCTTAGCTGGTTAAGACAGATACTTGAGTGGCAGACGGATACCACTGACAATAAGGAATTTGTAAGTGCGGTTAAGACAGATTTGAACCTTTTCTCGGATCAGGTTTACTGCTTTACTCCGGCGGGAGATGTAAAGAATCTTCCTAAGGGTTCCACACCTATTGATTTCGCATATATTATTCATACTGCCGTTGGAAATAAGATGGTGGGAGCGAGAGTAAACGGTAAGCAGGTGCCAATAGAAACCGAGCTTCATAACGGTGACCGTGTTGAAATAATTACTTCACAGAATTCCAAAGGACCAAGCTTGGACTGGCTCAATGTTGTAAAAAGCACACAGGCAAAGACCAAGATTAACCAGTGGTTCAGACTTGAAAATAAAGAAGACAATATGCAAAAGGGACGAGATGCCATAAATGCTTACTGTAAGGCAAAGGGAATTACCATCTCCGAGATAATGAAGACAGAATTTATGGACAGTGTTTTAAAGAAATATAATTTTGCAAATTGGGATGCACTTCTAGCAAGTATCGGACATGGTGGAATTAAAGAAGGACAGGTTGTAAACCGACTCTATGAGGAATACAAAAATGAGCTGGCACGTAAGGTTACCGAGGATGATATAGTTGAGAAGATTAATACTCCGGGACGTTCCGTTAAAAACAGTAAGGAAGGAATAATTGTAAAGGGCATAGATGATGTTGCGGTTAGATTTTCCAAGTGCTGTGCACCGGTTCCGGGAGATGAGATTGTCGGATATATCACAAGAGGAAGAGGTATATCCATTCACAGAACCGACTGCGTAAATATTCTTTGTATGAGTGAGCTTGACAGAGAAAGACTTATAGAGGCTGAATGGGCTGAGGATACGAATCAGAATTCGAATCTATATACTGCGGAAATAAATGTATATGCCGTTGAAAAACAGGGACTTATATTTGCGCTTACCAAGATATTTAATGAGGAAAATATCAATCTTACAGGCTTGAATGTGCGTCTTAACAAGCAGGGTAAGGCAACCATAGCCATTAAGTTTGATATTCATTCAAAGGATCAGCTTATGAAGATAATATCCAAGATACGAGGCGTTGAGGGAGTTATCGATATCGAGAGAACCACGGGGTAGTAAAGCAGGTGAACAGGTTATAGACAAAGTCACAGGCTTACCAATAGTCCGGTTATATAGAAAGGGAAAAATATGGCCAATATTATTACTGTTACAAATGTACTGGGACCGCTTGCAACCAATTGTTATATGGTTGTCAATACCGATACCAGAGAAGCACTTATAGTTGATCCTGCCGATAAGGCGGATTTTATAATAAAAAGATGTAAGGAACAGCAGTATAAAGTAACGGGAATTTTACTTACTCATGGACATTTCGACCATATAAGGGCAGTTCCGGGACTTAAAGAGGAGTATCCGGATATTAAGGTATATGCCGGTAAGGAAGAAGAGGATGTGCTTAAAAACGTTCATGTTAATATGACGGTTGACTTCCCTCCTGAAATGACTATGGAAGCGGATGTTTATGTGAATGATAATGAGGAACTAAATCTTATAGGAGCTAAGATAAAATGCCTTCATGTTCCGGGACATACCAAGGGAGGTATGTGCTATTACTTTGAAGATAATAAGATTGTATTTTCCGGAGATACACTTTTTGAAATGAGTGTGGGACGTTCGGATTTTCCGACAGGCTGCTGGGAGGATTTGATAGAAAATATCAGTAAGAAGCTTCTTACACTTCCTGAGGATGTGGTTGTTTATTCCGGACATGGCGGAAAGACTACGATAGGAAGAGAAAAAATGATGAATCCGTTTTTCTCGGAGTTTTAGAATATGATTTTACTTAGGCAAAACGTACAGGATTATAATAATGATTTACGTGCCATGCTAATGGCGTTTTATCCCGGTGAAAAAATCGAGGATTATGAAAAACATATAAAAAGGGTATTTGATAATCAGTGTGATGAGGATGAAGATAAAGTAAGGCTTTTATTATCTGCTTCTTTTAAAGAAAACGAGATAACTAAGCTTTCTGTTGGTTTGATAAATGATGAATCAGCAGAGGAAAAAAGATGTCTTGTAAAGGGAGATTATAAAGACAGGAAAGTATTTAGAAATCATCTGAAATTAGCAGCTTACAGGTTACTGTGTGATTTTACCGGCAGAAAGCTTCCGTGGGGAGACCTGACCGGTGTAAGACCGACCAAGATTGCCATGAAGAAAATCCGCGAGGGTAAGTCCCGTGAGGAAGTAGTGGATTATTATAAAACTACATATGATACCGGTGACAGCAAGGCCAAGCTTAGCTTTGATGTTGCTGATAAGGAGCTTAAGCTAATAAAAGATATTGACCTTAAAAATTCCTACTGTTTATACGTAGGAATTCCGTTTTGTCCGAGCAGATGTCTTTACTGTTCATTTACAGCTTATGCGATAGCACTTCATGATGATAAGGTGGACAGATATATCGACAGGCTTTGCGAAGAGATAACATATGTCGCAGAAAGATATAAGGATAAAAGACTTGTGTCGATTTATATGGGTGGCGGAACTCCAACCTCGATAAATCATGAGCAGCTGGACAGGCTTCTTACTCATATAGACAATACATTAATAAAAGCTGACAAGCTTCTTGAATATACGATAGAAGCTGGAAGACCTGACAGCATAACCAAAGAAAAGCTTCTTGTTATGAAAAAGCATAATGTAACAAGAATTAGTATAAATCCTCAGACCATGAATGATGCAACACTTAAGACCATAGGCCGTGCACATACGGTAGAGGATGTAGAGTATGCATTTTCTCTTGCGAGGGAGTGCGGTTTTGATAATATCAATATGGATCTTATCGCCGGTCTTCCGGGAGAAGATATGCCTATGATGGAGCATACCCTTGGTAAAGTTAAGGGATTAAAGCCGGAGAGTCTTACCGTTCATTCACTTGCGATTAAAAGAGCAGCAAAGCTAAATGAGAGAATGGACGAGTACAAAGCAGATATCAATCATGATATCGATGAAATGCTTGATATGGTTTCCAAGACGGCAGCAGAGCTTGGTATGGAACCGTATTACCTTTACAGACAGAAAAACATAGGCGGTAATCTGGAAAATGTAGGATACTCCTTACCGGGTAAGGAGTGTATATATAACGTGCTTATTATGGAAGAGCTTACTGATATAATCGCTGTTGGAGCGGGCTCTTCTTCAAAGTATGTAATAAGGGATGAAGAGGACAATGTGATAAGGATTGACAGGTCAGAAAACTGCAAATCAATCGATGATTATATAGACAGATTCAACGAGATGATAGACAGAAAGAGATAGTAGGAGGATTAATTAATGGCTATGAAGAAAAAGCCTGTTACAGGCATGAAGGATATACTTCCTAAGGAGATGGCGATAAGGGATTATTGTATAGGACTTATCAAGGAGACATACAAGACCTTTGGTTTTACCTCGGTTGAAACTCCTTGCGTGGAGCATATAGAAAACCTCTCCAGCAACCAGGGCGGTGAAAATGAAAAGCTTATATTTAAGATATTGAAAAGAGGCGACAAGCTTACAGGTGCAGTCGATAAGCTTATTAAATCCGGAGCGGAGAGTGTACCTGATACAGATAAAGCTGAGGCTTCAAACATGGATAATGAAACAGGTTTGGATATAGATGTCAGCACACTTTCAGACAGTGGACTCCGTTATGACCTGACACTTCCGTTATCAAGATATTATTCAAATAATGCCAACGACCTGCCAAGTCCTTTTAAGGCACTCCAGATGGGAAATGTATGGCGTGCCGACAGACCTCAGAGAGGAAGATACCGTCAGTTTATGCAGTGCGATATAGATATACTCGGAGAAGCATCTATATTAGCTGAGATAGAGCTTATACTTGCCACAACCACCTTGCTTGGTAAGCTTGATTTTAAGAATTTCTCAATAAGAATTAATGACAGAAGAATACTTAAGGCTATGGCTGCTTATTCTGGATTTCCTGAAAGCGATTACGATACAGTGTTTATCATACTTGATAAGATGGATAAAATCGGACTTGACGGAGTTAAGGAGGAGCTCTTGGGCTGTGGATATTCAAGTGAAGCAGTTGATAAATACCTTAACTTATTTGATAAGGCAACAGGTGATATAGAGAGTGTAAGATTTATCAAGGAGGAGCTTGGCGATTACCTTGATACTGAGGTTTCGGACAATCTTGAAACCATTATAACCAGTGTGGAAAATGCCAAGGCTGCTGATTTTAAGATGAAGTTTGACCCGACACTTGTAAGAGGTATGTCTTACTATACCGGACCTATCTTTGAGATATCCATGGATGAGTACGGCGGCTCTGTCGGAGGCGGCGGACGTTATGACGAGATGATAGGTAAGTTCATCGGAACGCCTACACCTGCCTGTGGTTTTTCAATCGGATTTGAAAGAATCATAATGCTCTTACTTGAAAATGATTTCAAGGTTCCGGGAGAGGGCGAGAAAAAAGCATATCTTGTTGAAAAGGGAATGCCATCGGATAAGCTTCTTAAGATTCTCGAGAAGGCAAAGGAAGAAAGAGCAGCAGGAAAATCTGTCAATGTAGTTGTTATGAAGAAAAATAAAAAATTCCAGAAGGATCAGATGGCAGAGGAAGGCTATACCGAGTTTGTGGAGTTTTTCAAGGATAAGGATATGTGAGTACAAAAATCTATGATTTTTATGTACGAACTATACGAGACAAAAGAAAGAGTAAATATAGAGTAAGCGTGAGGAGATTTAAAAATGGCTGAGTCAATGAAGGGACTTAAAAGAAGTCACAGATGTACAGAGGTAAGTAATGCACTTATAGGTAACGAGGTTACAGTTATGGGATGGGTGCAAAAGAGCAGAAATAAGGGTGGTATCATCTTTGTTGATTTGCGTGACCGTTCAGGTATACTTCAGGTTATTTTTGAGGAGGCAAATGTTGGCTCTGAAAAGTATGCCAAGGCAGAAAAATTAAGAAGTGAATTTGTAGTTGCAATTACCGGTAAGGTTGCAAAAAGAGCCGGTGCCGTAAATGAGAATATTGCAACAGGTGATATAGAGGTAATAGCTTCCGATATAAGAATACTTTCCGAAGCAGATACGCCTCCGTTTCCGATTGAGGAAAACAGCAAGACTAAAGAAGAATTAAGATTAAAATACAGATACCTTGATTTAAGAAGACCTGATCTTCAAAAGAATATTATGCTTAGAAGTAAGGTTGCAACTCTTACAAGAGCATTTCTTGCTGATGAAGGATTTTTGGAGATTGAGACTCCTACTCTTTGTAAGTCTACTCCGGAGGGAGCAAGGGATTATCTTGTACCGAGCCGTGTGCATCCGGGAACATTTTATGCTCTCCCACAGTCACCGCAGATATATAAGCAGCTTCTTATGTGTTCGGGCTATGACAGATATTTCCAGATAGCACGCTGCTATCGCGATGAGGACTTACGTGCCGACAGACAGCCGGAGTTTACCCAGATAGATATGGAGCTTTCATTTGTAGATGTGGATGATGTAATTGATGTAAATGAGAGACTTCTTGCAAAGCTCTTTAAGGAGACCATCGGAGTGGAGGTTTCACTTCCTATCCAAAGAATGACCTATAAAGAGGCTATGGAGAGATTCGGTTCCGATAAACCTGACCTTAGATTCGGTATGGAGCTTAAGGATGTAACCGATGTGGTTAGAAATTCCGAATTTGTAGTATTTAAGGGTGCTATAGATAATGGCGGAAGTGTAAGAGGTATTAACGCAAAGGGACAGGGTGCTATGCCTCGTAAGAAGATAGATGCTTTGGTTGATTTCGCAAAGGGCTACGGTGCAAAGGGACTTGCTTATATAGCTATCCAGGAGGATGGAAGCTATAAGTCATCCTTTGCAAAATTCATGACTGACGACGAGATGAAAAATATCGTGTCGGCTATGGAAGGTGAAAACGGAGACTTATTATTATTTGCAGCCGATAAGAATAAGCTTGTATATGATGTGCTTGGAGCACTTAGAGTGGAGCTTGCAAACCAGCTCGGACTCCTTGACAAGAACGAGTACAGATTTGTATGGATTACCGAATTCCCACTACTTGAGTGGAACGAGGATTTAGGAAGATATCAGGCTATGCACCATCCGTTTACCATGCCTATGGAAGAAGACCTTGAGTATATCGAGAGCGATCCGGGCAGGGTTCGTGCAAAGGCATACGATATCGTATTAAACGGAAATGAAATCGGTGGAGGAAGTGTGCGTATCCACCAAAATGATATACAGGAAAAGATGTTTAAAGCACTTGGCTTTACCATGGAGAAGGCTTACGAGCAGTTTGGTTTCCTTCTTAATGCCTTTAAGTATGGAGTTCCGCCACACGCAGGACTTGCATACGGACTTGACCGTCTTACCATGCTTATGGCTAAGGAAGACTCAATCCGTGATGTAATCGCCTTCCCTAAGATTAAGGATGCTTCATGTCTTATGAGTGAGGCACCAAACATAGTAGACGAAAAGCAGCTTGAGGAGCTCGGCATCAGCATTATAGCTTCTCAGGATTCGGAAGAATAAAGAGGATTTTTAATTATGAATAAAAGAAGTCTGCGTGTACTTGAATTTAATAAGATACTTGCTATGCTTACTGAATATGCGGCTTCGGATATGGCAAAAAGACGCTGCGACAGGATAAAGCCGCAGAGAGATATAAATATTATAAATACCCATCAGGAGGAAACAAGAGATGCGTTGCTTCGCCTTAACAGACAAGGCAATGTATCCTTTTCGGGACTTAAGGATATACATGCGTCAATTAAAAGACTTGAGGTTAAGGGTGTGCT
>CALGGL010000271.1 GCA_937915975.1 uncultured Lachnospiraceae bacterium
CCTCCGGGCTTTTATCATACTGCATAAGCTCCGACAGGATGGATTTCGCCTCTTCCACTCCGCCGGGTTTTGTCATGGTGCGTCCGAGTACGGAAAACTTCGTCTTCTTATCCCAGATCACCTTCTGGAGCACAAGCGTCTTGCCCATATCCTCAAGGATAGGCTCATGGTTAAAGCCTGTATCTTCGAACACACGCTGTGCCAGGCTGTTGAAGCTCAAGACGTCTATATTCATGATACTATGCGCAGGATGCAGCTCGACAAGTTCCTTCTGAGTCTGCATCGTGAACTGCTCCGGGACCATCACGAAAAAACGCCCTTCCTTATCCTTCATGGACTCGGCTATTATCCTGCTGTATATATAATATGATTTACCGGAACCGGATGGTCCGAGTATCATTTGTAAAGACATATTAATTCTCCAAAAACCTTTCGCTCTTATGCATACGGATCAGCAAATTCCTTAGATATTTTCTCTATCTTATCCTTACTAAGCTTAAAGCATTGTGTTATACGTGGAGAAAACATACCGCACTCTCCTTCCATTACCATGGAATAAGCCTTTTCAAAATCAGCAGCCTTTCTGTAAGTAGTATTGGTCATAAGAGCATCAAAGGCATCCGCTATGGAAACTATCTGTGCCGCAAGAGGTATATTCTCACCCTTTAATTGTTCCGGATATCCGCTTCCGTCATATCTTTCATGATGATATCTGCATATCTCATAGCTGTAATGATACATCTTTTCAGTCTGGAATTCCTTTATGTTATCAAGTATTTCACAGCCCTTGGTTGTATGTGACTTAATCACATCAAACTCTGCCTCGGTAAGCTTTAACGGCTTCATGATAATTTCATCGGGAATAAGAATCTTTCCCACATCATGATAACACGCCGCATCGGTAATACATTTTGCATCCTCCTTACTAAGATTGCTTTCAGGAAAATAATTAATAAGTGTATCACATATAACCCTTGTTATCTCACTGACTCTTCTTATATGATTCTTACTGAAGCCTCTAAACTCCGCAACAGTACCAAGCATATTGGCAAATTTATGCTCTATGCCTGCCAAAACCTCCTGCTTCATAGAAGAATTATCCGTTGAACCCGCTTCGGATGAATTATTGCCTTCCGAAGCCTTTTCACTGTCAGATGCAGCCGTACCCGATGATATCTTTTCTTCAAGCTCCTTTATATTCATTTTGTTTTTTATGGCGTGCCTTACCGCAAACTTAAGCTTAGCCTGATTAACCGGTGTCATGATAAGGTCTGCCGCTCCGCCGTCAAAGCATTTTTCCGCTTCCTCTTCATCAAGAGTTTCAGCCATAACAATTACAGGAAGATACTTCATGGCCGAGCTTTTTTTCATAAGATTAAGTATCTGATATACATTCATATTAGGCTGGTTTAAATCAATAATTGCACAGGCAAGCTGCATGCTCTTATCCGATATCGCTCTTATCGTCTGAGCACCGTCTATCGCCTTTACAATTTCATATTCATCACTTAATGCTTTCGAAACATCATTTAACAGCTTAAAGCTGCAGGTCGAAAGCAATAAAAATCTTTTTGACTCTCCCATAACAGTCCTCCAAAAAATTGTTAGTTAAGAAGCTGAATAATACTTCCTTCTTTCTCTCTGAACCACACCCTGCTTTCATCCTTATTAAGCAAAAGCTTGGCGTTATTTATACCTACAAGGCATCCGGCATACGCTTTTCCCGTAACCCTGACACCTATACTTGTCGCATTTTGAGCAACCTCCTGTGTAAATGCATCTCTTTTTGCCCTTGCCTCGTCCATCTCGTTTGTAAGCTGGCGAATGGCAGTCTGAACATTTTGATAAACAGGATTATTTTTCAGGATATCAAGCTTGATTTTTACCTGAAGCTTTTTTAATTCCTCATTGAAAACCGTAATCTTAACGGACAAATCCTTAATCCTCTGGTCCCATCCCCTTAACTTTTCTATAAAATACTGGTTAGCACCTATCTCAAGTTCCGTTCTAAGTCCGGTTCTGTTTCCGAGCTCGGCAGCCTCAACACCGTAAATGGCTGAGGTTACTCCTCCGACTATCGCGCCCTTTCTTCCCGATATAATAACCTTGTTCATAGCCACACATTTACAATTATACAGGTAATTACTCTTAACATTATGCTCTGCATATATCTTTACATTTTCAAAATACTTTCCGTTTACATCATCGCCGGCTTCTATGATGCCTATACCTCTTCCCAGGGTTCCCTGCTTGATAAGCACATCCTTTCCCGCCTTTATAAATGCAGCCTCCACACTGCCGTTTATCGTGACATTTCCCGTTGCCTCGATAGTTACACGAGGATTAACATTACCGTTGATTATTACATCTCCGTCAAACTTAATATTACCGCTTGAAAGACTTACATCTCCGTTTACCCTGTAGATTGTACTGATTGTGATTGTTCCGTTGTTTTCTTCAATACATCCTGTTATCTTAGCAACGTATGTTACCTCATCATCAAGAAGAGTTATCTCCTTGCCGTTAAGCTTCGGCAGGCTCTTTCCGTTTTCCGGATGAATAAGCTTGCCCGTTACATCATAACCGTAAATACCATGTGACGCAGGATGGTAAACGGCAAGAGTCTGACCTTCCTCCACCTGCTCAAACAAGACAGTATTGGAGTAATCTACCGAACCGTCTTCATTAAGCACCGGTGTACTGTCGATTTCTCTGTTGAAGAAATATTCATAATATCCGTCCTCACCGTCTATCGGTTCTTTACCCTGTGCGATAAGGACCTTTTCTTCCTTGGCTCTTTTTCCGGAGACTATATCATCCACTGCCTCTTTTATAATACCCTGCCTGATACCGCTCTGCTTTAATGCATAGGTGATTTCCTTTTCCGTAAAATCGGTTTCTCCTTTTATTTCCGGAAGCACTGCATATGCAAACATAGAATCGGTACTTATCTCTATACTTATTCTGTCAGTCTTCACATCGGAATAATCTTCCTCAGCGGTGCCATCCTCCGAAATATCCACATCCTCTTCATCATATGAAAGCACCTCGGAATCAGGATTATAAAGGTCTGATTCTGCTTTACCAAAAGCTATGAGCTTCTCCTTACGGCTCTGCATATCGGATGCACTCCATATCTGAGAAGCATAGCCCGAAACGTCAAGCCCTTCCTCAAGACCAAGTCTTATCTCCCTCATCTGCTTAGGTGCAAACAGCGGATCCTCATACCACTTTGTATCAACACCTGATTTAAGTCCAAGTCTTATCTCTCTCATCTGCATCCAGTTATAGTCCTGCTTACAATAAACGGATACATCAAGCTTATCCTCAAGTCCGGCACGAACCTCATACATCTGACTTCCCGTAAAGGAATGATCAAGATAATAGGTTATATCAACTCCGTTTTTCAAACCAAGTCTTATCTCTCTTAACTGACTGGCAGAGTACTCGGTTTCAACATATAAATCAATATTTATATCATCGGCATAAGCCTCACGGATTTCCCTTAAGACAGAGTTTTCATAACCCTTTTTATAATAATCCGTAAGGTCAATTCCACACGCAAGCCCAAGCCTTATCTCACGCATGGCAAGATAATCCATATTCTTATCAAGATATATGGATACATCCAATTTATCCTTCAAACCGCGTCTTATCTCTCTCATCTGATACCAGTCATATCCCTCGTCCAGATAAGGAGTTACGTCAAGATCCTGTTCAAGTCCTTTTCGTATCTCGGCCATTTGAAGAAACATATATTTTTTATCCGCATAAAAACTAACATCTACTCCGCTTTTAAGTCCCTCCTCAAGCTCCTCGAGCTGCATATGGTCAAAGCCCTGTAAATGATAGTATTCCATTCTTTGTGAAAAATCAGTATCTAAGGTTAAATTGCTCTTGTCCATCTTAATTCTCCCATTTATTAATCCTTCGATAAATGATTTAAAAGCTTCAAAATAAAAAATCACACAATTATAAGTAATTATATCACATTCTTACGATTAAGTGTAGTGGTTTTTAAAGATACCTGTCAATTTTGTTGTATTTTGAAAATGATTTTTACTTGTCTTATTATTAAAATGAGGCTATAATGTAATCAGTTTCATTGAGGAGGTATTTTATGGATAATCCAAACAAATTCAAAATATATTCAAAGTATAATAATCTTATAGCATTGAATATCACTCCGGGACACTTTGCCACTTCTTCATCCCATATTAATTATTATGTTGATATGACCTCACTTAAGGCAAGAAGAAATGAGGCAAAGGCAGCCGCAAAGGCTTTGGTTCAGGAATATGTTACGACAACAATAATAGATGCAATCGTATGTCTTGACGGAACCGATATAATCGGTGCTTATCTTGCGGATGAGCTTACAAGTGCAGGTATTCTTTCCGCAAATATGCACAATACCGTTTATATCTTAACACCGGAGCAAACCTCAAGTGGCCAGCTTATGTTCAGGGAAAACTATCTTCCTATGATAAGAGGCAAAAATATACTTGTGCTTCTTGCAACCGCAACAACAGGTAAAACAATCAACTCAGCACTTGAATGTATAGAATATTACGGAGGAAAGATAGCCGGCGTTTCAGCTATATTCTCGGCAGCGGATAATATTCACGGCCAGCATATCAATACCATCTTTACCACAGATGATATTCCAAACTATCTTACCTATCCTGCAGTTGATTGTCCTATGTGTAAAGGCGGTCATCCGCTTACCGCTATCGTTAACAGCTTCGGATATTCAAAATTATAACGACAAATATATAAACCGAATAAATTTTACAGGTAATAAAACTCCCTGTTTAAGAATATATTTATAATAATCTTAAGCAGGGAGTTTTAATTATGTCATCAAAAACAAAAATTGTTGTCCTAAAGTCAAAAGAGCTTATATACACGGCGATATTTGTGGTGCTTGGAATTCTTCTTATATCATTACTTATTTATATGTTTTCACCTTCCAAAAATAAAAAGGAGAAAGAAGAAACATTAACAAATGAAAACACGGAAATATTCGATACAACCGAAACAATTGACACCATTAAATCCACAGATAATTCAGATCAGATTTCCGAAAACGGAAATGACGGTGCTGAAGTATCCACCGATAATCAGGCTCCGCCGGCTACAGTTGTTCCTCCCGACAATACAGCCAAAACAAATACAGGTGCCGTTACATATAAGTCGGGGGTTTACTCTTCAGTTATGAACGTAGGCGGTCAAACCGAGCTTCAGCTTGTCGTAACAGTTGATAATGGTGCCGTTTCTCACATAGATATAACCAATCTAAGCGAGTCGGTTACAGCTATGTACCCTCTAATAGGTCCATCCCTTGATGAGATAAACACACAGCTTGAATCCGGTGTATCATTTGATAATCTTACATACTCCAAGGATAACCAATATACCACAATTTTAATAATTCAGGCAGCCAGAGAATCTCTCCT
>CALGGL010000272.1 GCA_937915975.1 uncultured Lachnospiraceae bacterium
GATGATTTTTCTTCACAACAGGGACTTTCGGCAAGAGAGTATCCGGAATCGAATTACGGTGCTAAAGGCCGTGACAATGATTTAAAATACGGTTTAAGAGACAGATCCGAATTCGATGATATAGGTGACGACGAGGATAGACCGAGTCTTGGACTTAATATTGATTTCGGAGGAGGTCTACACAGTCATGATCTCGGATTGGGTGAAAAGACAAGTTATATTAAGGAAGATTATGGGGCAAGAGACAGTAATTTCAGAGTTACATTAAGTAATCAGGACAGTGACAGCTCAGGAGGAAGAAGACTTGGTGAGCCTGAGTCCGGAACAGGAGGTAGACTCGGAGAACAGCTCCTTAACGCATGGGATTATCGTACACTTCCAAACAAAATGCTTGAGCTTGTTAAAAACATGGGAAATATGAAGCAGGAGGGTACAGGTTATTTTGCTGACAGTGAGTCTGAGATGCTTACGGTTCTTGCGTATCTAAACTATGGTGAAACAACCGGTACTACCGAATCAATGCGTGAACAGATTGATGAAGCATGCAAACAGCTTGAAAATCGTGTATTGTCAGAACGTGATGATGCGGACAGATATAAGTAAGGATTTATAATATGAACAGATACTGTACCAATTGCCAAAAGGAATATGATTTTAAGATAACAAGCATGGAGGATTTGGATAATCTCATCTGTCCTGTTTGTGGTAATAAAATTGATAAAAACAGCAGGAAGCCTGTGGAAACAGGTAAAAACGGAAAAACCGCAGAAAGTACAATCGGAAATGTGATGGGAGGCATATTTACAATAAAGTATTATATGCACTTCGTACTGGCACTTATCGGATTGATAGCATTCTTTTTACATATGAACGGTCTTTTGTACTTTATGGCGACAGCCTGCGTACTTACTTGGCTCGGACAATTTTTGTTCGGAAGAATAAGCTTTTTAAGCGGTCTTATATTTATACCACTTGGTGCCTTAATAGGCGCAATAGCGATAAAAGGCTTATTCAGGGGAATCTGCCTCGGTATCGTCGTTGTATTCATATTACGCCACCTGATTCGCGGTTTCAATTATTTCATACTTGCCAAGCTCATAAAACTTGGCAACAGTAAGTAGATATATTATTTACAGTCTGCTGATATCATCATAGGCAGGTGCTTAGCATAGCGTGAGCGACAGCGAGCTATGCGAGCACCTGCCTATGATGATATCGGCAGACTGTTACATCCATACCGGTTTTATGTCGCGGCCAAGCTCTTTTAACATCGCTTGGTCGCTTTTTATTGTCGAGCCGCAGGTTGTAAGCATATTGCCTGTTATGCTTGCACTGGCACCGGATACGAAGGTTTCCTTTCCGTCATGGGACATCAAAGAACGGCCTCCGGCAAGTCTTATACCTGCGGTAGGATTTATGTATCTGAAAATTGCTATTGTTCTTATTATGTCGTTCTCGGTAAGTCTTTCATTTTCACTAAGAGGAGTTCCCGGGATAGGCATAAGTGAATTAATAGGTATTGAAGATATGTTTAACTCGGAGAGAGTAAGTGCCATATCGATTCTGTCCTCCCAGGTTTCACCCATTCCGATTATACCGCCGGAGCACACGTATAAGCCTTCTGCCAGGGCTCTTTTTATATTTTCAATTTTGTCATCAAAGGTGTGAGTGGTGCATATATTAGGGAAAAATCTTCTTGATGTCTCGATATTGTTATGTATGCTTGTGACACCTGCAAGCTTTAAGCGTCTGAATTGTTCAGAACTTAAGAAGCCTAAGGATGTGCAAAGCTCTAACCGGCATTCCCGGTTCATTCGTTCAAAGGCATGAATTATCTTTTCAAAATCCGAGTCGGAAGGGTGGTGGCCGGAGCATACTATGGCAAACCTGTCCACACCCTCGGCTTCATTTGCCTTTGCCTGATTTACAATAGTGTCTTCATCAAGTAAATCATATACCTCACAAGTGGTGTGATAGTGTGCCGATTGAGCACAGAATTTGCAGTTTTCACCGCATTTTCCGCTTCTTCCGTTTATTATGGTACATAAGTCGACCTTATCACCTACAAGAGCCTTGCGAATCATATCCGCACCCTTTTTTAATTCATCCAAATCAACTGTTATAAATTCCGATAAAAAATTATCTTCCTTAGTGATACGTCTTCCTGAAATTATTTCATTTGCAAGCTTAATCATGTCCATTTTATTACCCATTCCTTGTGTTAAAATTTAATATGATGATATTTTATGATTTATTAATAAAATTGTCAACATATAAAATTTTATAGGTTGACAATGCGCTTGCTCGAATAAAATTTTGTTAGGATATTGTTTGTGGAAAGCCGTGAAAT
>CALGGL010000273.1 GCA_937915975.1 uncultured Lachnospiraceae bacterium
ATCGTGACTGGAGTTCAGACGTGTGCTCTTCCGATCTGAAATTATGATTCAACTGAAAATATTTGGGAAAAATTAGACAAAGATTTACAAAAGGGAGAAACTTCTTTATCTTATTCACCCGATAAAAAGACCGCTGCCTATGAATATGCCGTATGCTATAAAAAAACAGCGGACACCATATCACTTCCCGAATCATTTATTACATTCACAGATCCTGGTTCCAGCATGAATTTGGCAGCAAAAGAAACATCTGGTCAGCATTACAATTATACAAACAAGTTACCCGAAAAATTAAACAAAGGGTATTTACTTGCAACAACTTTTTCTGCACGATATGGCGGAAAACAAACTTCGGACGGAAAATCATACGAGCAAGACGAACGCTTCTATTCTGAATTCGTAAATTGGAAGGAATGGGACTACTCAGAACGCTCAATAGGACCGTCAGCCGCATACATATCAATAAAGAATTACAATCTCTCTAACTCTTGGATAAAAATTGCAACGTTGGATGAAAACCTGCACTTTGCAAGCGCAGAAAGTTTAACGAATACAAGCATTTGGAACTCTGGAGACGAAGCAATATATCTAGCGCCAGAAACGGTGGCAAACACAAGCTCACTTCTAACAGAGGGCGTAATGCAAGTATTAAGAGATGCAAAACACTATTACTCTATAACTCTTGATTCTGTAACAATTGGAGATGATGATTCTGTTTATGCCTACAGACAGATAAGCACCACGGAATTAATTCGCTCTGCAATGATTCAAATGAACGATGTTATGTACAGAGTTGGAAAACTCGATTTTGAAAATAAATCCGGCAGTGGTTCAATTCATGATGTAGCCGCCGATGAAGACAGAGACTTTGGTTCATACGCATTTGCACATCAGTCGACCATAAATATGGGTAAAGAATACAAATATTCGATAACGAATTACAGTTCTGATATGTCTTCACCAAGTAATTCGGCTGTCTCCTCAGTACAAATCTCTGTTCCAGAATCCTCTACATACAGAGACCATTTGGGTACAGGTGGTTATCCGAAATCATTTAATTCAACAACAATAACAGTTCGACCAAATGATTCTGAAAACAAACTTGAAACATATTCCGGAACAATAACACTTTCAATCTCAAGCTATAAATCTGCAAGCCTTTCTTGTAACGGAACTTCAATCTCGATAAGTGATTCTACAACACGAAGAAATTGGATTCCATTTAAATTAGATGATGATGATGACTGGTATCACGAGAATTCCTCTTACAAGTGGTGGAACTAAAAGGAGAAACACGCAAAATGAGACGACTGAATAGAATTACGGCGGGATTTTTTGCGGGGGCGGTGCTAGGAGGCGTGCTTACAGGATGCGCTGACTGGTTCCAGAGCAAGATTCCCATGGACACCGAAACTGAGCCGGGAAGCTTAAGTGACTTCTTTACAAAAGAACAGAAAATCACCTCGCTGGCAACGCCTAATCAAATCTTTGTAACAAGGAATGTGTATCCCGGTAAAATCAATGTTACGTGGACTGCTGTGGAGGGTGCAACCTCGTACCACATTCAGCGGGCGGTCATCACGCCAAACGCGGACGGAACTTACAAGGAGCCTGAAACAAACAAGGAATTTGAGGACCTTGACTGGCAGACGCTGAACAAAAGCTTTTACCAGTCGGTATATACGGACACGATTCTTTCAAATCCTGGCGCATCAAACAAGGAATACCCCTACCACTACTACTACCGCGTCATGGCGCAAAACATAAAGAGCGGTCTGGAAAGCGATTTTACAAATCCGTATGAAATTTGGCCAGAAACCGCCACAGAAGAAGCATACGAGACCTTCAATGCGGAACGGCAGGGCTTGGGCACTCTGTTTGCATGCCCCACGGCTCTTGAGGCAACCAAGGGCAAAAGCACCGACACGATTACGCTCAACTGGCAGGGCTGCGAGGGCGCTTCGTACTACGACATTTACCGCGACACGCGTGAAGATTTTACCAGCGCGGCGCTGCTTGATTCCGTATACGGAACGCAGACGGAATATTCCATAAACATAATGACGACGGACCAGGGCAAGGACTTTTATTTTAAGGTTCGCGCCCGCAACGTGCAGGACAACGCTTCGGCTTCTACGGCGGTGGCAATGGGCTACGCGCTGCAGGCGGGCGCTCCGGCAACGCCGTCCAATGTTCTGGTTGTGGACGGACTTGGAACCAGCAAGGATTCCATTTCCGTTTCCTGGGAAGCTATAGAGTCCACCACGATTGCGCGCATAACATATTCCGTGTACCGCACAAGCTCCGTGGATTCCGTATACACGCTTTGCAAGAAGGACATTCCGGCAGAAACAAACAGTTTTACAGACGCAGGACTTTCAACAGGAATCTACTATTATTACTATGTTCAGGCGGTTTCATACACCATAAAGGACGGCACAGAAACCGGAGAAACGCTTAAGAGCGCCTTTAGCGAAAGCGGCGCGGCAGCGGCAAAACCGGCGGTCGGATTCCTTTTAAGCCCGCCAGAAAGCCTTGAGGCACTCGACGCAGACACCGCAGACAAAATCCGGCTTATATGGACGCCGGCAATAGGCTCGGCAATAAGCACGGACGTCTCTGAAAAGCTGGAGGACAGCGCCTTTACCTACAACATCTATAAGAGCGCCGCGCAGGAAGGGCCGTTTGAGCTGCTTATGCAAAGCGTAGCCGGCACGGCATACGAAGGCGGCTACCTAAGTCAGGATGTAGAAAAAAGCAATTTCTATAAGATTTCTACCTTGAATGCGCAAGGAACAGAAAGCGTGTACAGCATTACCGCAGCGCCTGTTCCGGAAGCGCCTCAGAGCGTAACTGCCAGCAAGACGGCAAATCTTGCCGCGCAGTACGCAAGCCAGGCAGACTGGGAAGCCTCTTGCAACGGAAACGAGGTGTACCCGGTTTACATTACGTGGAAGGCTCCAAGCAGCGAGCCAAAGCCAGAAGGCTACAACATCTACCGCTCTACAAAGCCGGATTCCGCGTTCCGCAAGCTGAACGACGCGCACAGTCGGATCGTCTGGCAGCGCATAGACGCGCTTCTGTCCGACCTTGATCCAAAAGCGATTTAGAACGTACTCTCGCCGCCAGCGTGGATAGCGTTTGCACATCCGATCTATCAACAAGCCCTTGCCTTACATCTGTAATAAACACAATTACGTCTGCTGTTTCTATGGCAATTTCCGCCTGTTCTCTCATGCTTTTCAGTATGATATCATTACTTTCAGGCTCTATACCGCCTGTGTCAACTATTGTAAAATTATAATTCAGCCAACTGACATCGGCATATATTCTGTCTCTTGTTACTCCCGGTGTATCCTGTACAATCGATATTTTATCACCCGCCAGAGCATTAAAAAGAGTTGACTTACCTACATTAGGTCTGCCAACTATGGCAACTACCGGTCTGCTCATATTATTTCTCCTAAATCTGTTCTTTAATATCTATTATTTAATCTTGCATAAGTTCGATTATTTTTTCAAAAAAATCCGCACCATCTGATTGTACAATAATCACCGGAACTTGTAAAGCGTTTTGAAGCTCCTTAAGGGTTACGTCATCAAGGAAAATATCCTCATCAGCCTTAAGCGTATTTGAAGGAATAAATAATACATCACCAAGGTTTTTTCCTTTTAATTGTTCGATTATATCCTTGCCTGTCAGAAGACCGGTCACGGTTATTCTTTCTCCAAAGAAGTTATTAATAATCTTAAATGTATTTATTTCAAGTCCGGGAACTGTATTTTTTATTATCTGCATGGCATTACAAAAAATCGGATAAGCCAAAACTCCCGATATTGTTGAAATAGTGATTTTTTTGTTACCTGTATTTCTTTTATCGGCTTTATATTCTTCTGCGGAGGTATTAATCTCATCAAGAAAAAGCCGTGTCATGCCAACACCGTTTTCAAGCTGTACATAACCGTCGTAATTATCCTCATCCGGTATATCATATCCTGCATTTATGTACCATTCATCACTTGCATGGACAAAATGATAACCGTACTTTTCCATTGCAATATTCTGATACTTATGAATTATGTCTATTACCTCTTTAGCATCATCAGACGAAAAAGGCTCAAGCTTATGAAGTCCTTCACGAAATTTTGTTAAACCGACAGGAACTACAGACAAGCTTTGAATAACCGGAGCATATTTTAAAAGGTCACTTATGGTTTTCTCCAATTCCTCTTTGTCATTTATACCCTTACAAAGAACTATTTGCGCATTCATAGGAATTTCAGCATCATACAGCATATCCATATAGCCAAGCAGTCTTCCCGCAAATCTGTTATGAAGCATCTCACATCTAAGTTCAGGATTGGTTGTATGAACAGATATATTTATAGGAGCCAGCTTATATTTAATTATTCTTTCTATATCTTTCTCCAAAAGATTAGTCAGGGTTACATAATTTCCCTGTAAAAATGAAAGTCTGGTATCATCATCCTTAAAATATATGGTTTCACGCATTCCCGGAGGATTCTGATCAATAAAGCAAAAAACACATTTATTGTGACAGCTTTTATATCGGTCCATAAGAGATTCACCAAAGGAAAGACCTAAATCCTCATCCGCATCCTTTTCAACCTCTAAAAGCCATTCCTCACCATCAGCTTTTTCAATCAGAATCTCGATATATTCATCCTCAACAAGATAATGATAATCAAATATATCCGCTATTTCCTTGTCATTAATCGATACAAGATAATCTCCTGCTTCTATTTCAAGTTCTTCGGCAATACTATCCTTAGTAACACTGCATATAAGATGTTTTTTCATTTTAAAGTCCACCAAATCATCTTAATTATTAAAAAATTATATTTCTTTAAGCATCATAACCGCGGCAAGGTTACCACGCATTCCACGGCTTGCCCTGTGTGAATAAAGAATATTTTTATTACAGCTTGTACAAAGATCAGGCATGGCAATGTTTTCAGGTAAAATACCGGCATTTAACAGATTGATTCTGCAAGCCAAATGAAGATCCAACTGATATTTTCCTTCACCCTTATCATCTGCTATCTTTTCAATTTCTTTATCTGAAAAGCATTCCTTAATCCTGTCCATCACAATATCATCAACCTCATAGCATTTACGACATATGGACGGACCGATAGCACAAACAATATCCGATTCGGATGAACCATATTCCTCTTTCATGGTTTGTACCATCTTTTTTGCTATATTCTTTACGGTTCCTTTCCATCCCGAATGTGCAAGCCCGATAATCTTTTTTTCCTTATCATAAAAATAAATCGGTACGCAATCGGCATAAAAGGTCATAATGGGAATATCGGGAAGATTGGTCAAAAGTCCGTCGGTTTCTTTTATATCACTCTCTTTAACAATTCCCTTACCCGCATCATCTTCACTTTTTATCACACGAATATTGGTATTGTGAACCTGATCGGAAAATACCAGTCTTTTATAATCATAACCACAGGAAGCAGCAAAACGTTTATGGTTTTCCATCACATTTTCTTCCTCGTCACCACGCGAAAAGCTTAAATTCAGGCTTGAAAGATGTGCCTTACTTACTCCTCCGAGTCTTGTTGAAAAGCCGGTTATCAGATTATCATAATCATCAAATATTTTATATTTTATAACCGGAACATCCTTATAATCAAAATATGTGGTTCTGTTCTCAAAGCTATACGGTTCTATATACCTTTGAAGATGCTCATTTCTTCTAAGCATAAAGGTTGCATCAGTTTTTAAATCAAATCTTTTTCTCTCCATATATCCTCCCTTTTATCTGTATCCGAATCCGGTATAAGAAAATGCATTTTTAATATGGGTGATTTTATCATCACATATTCCCACCGCATCAAACCTTATCGGAGTTACATCTAAAGACAGCTTTTTCATACAAAGGTATGAAAGCGCTCCCATACTGATTCTTCTTTGCTTATTGTAATTTACGGCTTCCAAGGGACTTCCGAAGCTTTGGCTTTTTCTGTATTTAACCTCAACAAAAACCAGTGTATTACCGTCTCTGGCAATTATATCAATTTCTTCATATCTGGTCCTGAAATTTGTCTCAAGTATATCATAACCTAAGTCTTTTAAGTAATCAACTGTCAGCTTTTCCTTGTCGAATCCAAGCCTGCGTTTATTAACTTTCCCATACATAATCAATCACCCTGACTATTAAAATCAAAATATTATAATTAATCATATAACCGAAGCTACATATTAAGCTTAGCCTTAATCTTATCCATCTTATCAACATATACAAGAATTTCCGCAACAACGCCATACAATTCCGGAGGTATGCAGTCTCCGATATCAAGGTTAAGCAGGGTTTCCGCAAGGTTTGTATCCTTATAAAGAGGTACATCACTTTGCTTTGCAGTCTCTATTATTTTTTCGGCAATAAGGCCTTTACCGGATGCGACAACCTGTGGCGCCTGACTACCCGGCTCATACATAAGCGCTACAGCTTTTTTCTTAGGCTCCTGACCTTTATTTTTATTGTTGCTTTTATTATTAAATCCGTATTCCATATCTATCACCTTTTAATCAAACATAAGCTAAAAATCTTGCCATAACGAGAAAATCTACATTCTAACATCAAACGAGTATCTTTTTACACTCTTTTCAAGCTCGTTACCAAGCATTTCGTTTACAACCATATTTTCAGGTAAAGCAAGTGCAGGCTCCCTTGTAATGACCTCATTGGTAAGTGAATGCCCCGTTTCTTTTATTGCTTTTTCAAGCATAGTCATATGCTCATCGATTATTCTGGCACTTTCCTCATCCTCAACATAAAATTTAGTATGAACATTGTTACCGTGAAGACTTACATGAACATCTGTCGGACCAAGGAATTTCATATCAAGATGAAGTAATGCACTGATATTATCCTTTGACTCCTGCATTTTCTTTTTGTTCATATATACAAAGAGCTCGGAATTTGCCTCATTACCATCCGTTCTGAAAGGAATTTGAGCGTATGCGTACATATTATTAAGATTTTGCATAAAATCAATTCTTTCCTGCATTCCCTTTGCATTTTCGGATAAATTTTTACCTGCACTTCCGGAATTATCCGAAAATGCTTTCATAAGCTTATC
>CALGGL010000274.1 GCA_937915975.1 uncultured Lachnospiraceae bacterium
GGACTGCCGTGGGCCGCAACCAATCGAGCTGCGACTTCGTCTTGCTCTCTTGGGCGTCCCTGGCATGGGACTTGCATCTGCTCTGCCTGCGCTTCACTTGGCAGTCGCAGTGCCAAGTCTCCATCGAACCCGGGTTCTCGTCCCAGTCCTCTCGCCAAAGCAAAGAGACGAGCTTTCGCTCGTCTCTGCTTTGGCGGGGTCTTTAACTTCTTTTGTGGTCTGACCCCCACCTTTACCAATATCGGTGGCGTTCTGTTAAAGGGTCAGTTTACGCTATTGCAATAACTGGGGTGATGCTGTTAAAGCATCACTCTTCGCTTTTGCGGTCGCTTTTGCAGTTGCTTTTTTGCAGTTGCCTTTTTACCTTGCCTTATAATCTGGGCAGAACCTCATTTTCAATTATGCTCTTGATTAGTGGAATATTTATCACCCCGTCCATGTCATACGTAACGATCAGGTTCTTCCAGGGCACTATTCCGGCGTCCTCAAGAACATCCATCTTTCTTTTGTGACTATTGCGATATGGCTCTTGATCCATCATGCCTGCATGCTCCCAGTAAAATTTCTTTTTTTCGCGATCCCGGAATGTGAAATCCGAGGAGTACTGCCAGCCATTGATCCATATTACCTCTTCATATCTGAAAGGAACCCCATAATTTACCAGTTGCTCAACGATCGACTGCTCTGACTTCGACCTTACTTTGAATCCTGCAGATGTTGGAAATCTCCTGTTTTCAGGTGCTAACAATTCCACGGCTGTATTAACCAATCTGTCTATCGAACAGCAGGTTGAAGAATACTATAACAGTAAGCTTTGGAATCTGATGGTTAATTCCCGAGTATATGATGATGTTTCGGTTTCTTCAAACCTTGATATTAATATAAGTCCGGAAGAGATAGAAGACATAAAGTATTATACGAATACCGAAGATGATACAGGACCAAAGGAAACCTACTATTATTATCTTGCCGAAAATGTTGATGGAACGGGTGGAGTAGTCGGAACAGACGCTAACGGAGAGGAAATTACGGATTATAATCTTCTTGATGAAGCGAATTCCGAATCTACACTTACACTTATAAAGGAAACCTATGCAACAAGCAGTACAAGGACAAAAACCGTAAAGTCTGTAGGCAGCGTAGAGCTTGCAAACTCAAGTATATCTTTGTACCTTACAAAGTATGATATATATTATGAGGAGGATTTGGAAGCGCAGGGCTTGCTTGAGGATATGACCTTTGCTGAGTTTAAGCAGGCTAATTCAGAGCCTACCGAAAATATAAATCCTCCGGATATTGTTTCTTTGTTGTCAAAGGGTACCGGAATTAAAGAGGCTAACATTTATGTAATAGAAAGAACTGTACCGATTTTCTATCCTAAGGAAGAAAAGTCTGTTCCGGTTCAAAGTATATTATCGATTGTTCTTGCGGTTATAATCGGATTATTGCTTTTGTTTGTTGTATTCAGAAGCATGAGAGCGGAAGAGGTTGTGGAAACAGAGCCGGAGCTTTCGGTTGAAACTCTTCTTGCAACAACCAAGGAAAATCAGACTCTTGATGATATTGAATTTGGTGAAAGCTCTGCAACCAAGAGTCAGATTGAAAAATTCGTGGATGAAAATCCTGAGGCGGTTGCATTGTTGCTTAGAAACTGGTTGAATGATGAATGGGAGTGATGATAAATGGCAGTAAAATCAATTGAAGATATATCCGGAATACAAAAAGCTGCGGTTTTACTTATATCGCTCGGTCCGGAGCGTTCGGCACAGGTATTTAAGCATTTAAAGGATGAGGAAATAGAACAGCTAACTCTTGAAATTGCAAATACGAGAAGTGTGCCTGCTGATGTAAAAGAGATGGTTATGGATGAATTCTATGAAATCTGTCTTGCACAGCAGTACATAGCAGAGGGTGGTATTGCCTATGCCAAGCAGCTTCTTGATGCGGCACTTGGTGAAGATAAGGCAAAATCCGTCATAGGTAAGCTTACAGCATCACTTCAGGTAAGACCTTTTGAGTTTGTCAGAAAAGCAGATGCTTCACAGCTTCTTAACTTTATTCAGGATGAGCATCCGCAGACAATTGCTCTTATACTTGCTTATCTTTCTCCACAACAGTCGGCGGCCGTTGTCAGTGCCCTGCCTCCTGAAAAACAGGCAGATGTTGCAAAGAGAATTGCGGTTATGGACAGAACGAGTCCGGATGTGATAAAAGAGGTAGAGGCTGTGCTTGAGAAGAAGCTTTCATCGCTTGTCAATCAGGATTACACCATTGTCGGCGGTGTTGAATCCATTGTTAATATTCTTAATACTGTTGACAGAAGTACTGAGAAACATATTATGGAAACTCTCGAGGTTGAGGATCCTGAGCTTGCAGATGAGATCAGAAGAAGAATGTTCGTATTCGAGGATATTCTTACTCTTGATAACAGAGCTATTCAGACCGTGCTTCGTGAGGTTGATAATAACGAGCTTGCCATCGCCCTTAAGAATGCGAACGAGGATGTCCAGAAGGTTATATTCGACAACCTTTCATCACGTCTTGCATCTATGATAAAAGAAGATATGGAATTTATGGGACCTGTACGTCTTAAGGATGTTGAGGATGCACAGCAGAAGATTGTTAATATTATCAGAAAGCTTGAAGATTCGGGCGAGATTGTCATTTCGCGTGGTGGAGGTGACGAGATAATTGTCTAGTCTTTACAAATCGGGCTTTGTCAATTTAAAAAATGCAGGTTCGACACCTTTTATCGTCGATGCCAATACACGTGTTATCGGAGGAGCTCCGAAAGAACAGGTAAATGATGAAAATGATACATCCAAAGAAATCATGGAAGAACTAAGAACTCCTGAAAATCAGGCATTGTTGGATGATGCCATGGATAAAGCCAAGGAGCTTCGTGAGGATGCACAGTCAAAAGCCAATAAAATAATAGACGATGCTTGGAAAGAGGCTGAAGAGATAAAGGAAAGTGCATATAAAGAAGGATATGAACACGGTCTTGAGGATGGCAATATGGAGGCCATGAAAAGAGCGGATGAATATCTTGTCAATATCAAAAATGAACAGGAAGAAGCTAAGAAAAATATGCTCGCCAAGAATGAAATATACTTGGATGATGCCGAAAGAAAGCTTGTTAATCTGACCTGTGAGCTTATAAAAAAAATATCAGGAATAGTTGTTGATGATTATAAGCCGGTTATGCTTAATATGATCAATAATGCACTTAATGATGTGGAATCAACCTCAAAATACACCATTAAGGTTTGTGAGGAAAGCTATACTTATGTTTCGGATAACAGTGATAGGATTGTAGGTGCTGCCAATCCGAATATAACCATTGATGTTTTTGCCGATTCCAAGCTTGAAAAAGGACAGTGTATTATTGAGACAGATAATGGTATAATTGATTTGTCGATGGATATTCAGGTTCAGAATCTTATTACGGCATTTAAAATGCTTTCGTGATCAGATGATATAAATATTTCCCCGGTTTTTAATCGGGGATTTTTAGAATAAATATTGTTTGGATAAAACTAAAAGGGTTAAAAAATATGAGTAATGAATTCAGACACGAATTTAATATTCAAAAATACTATACCTTGCTTGACAGAGATTATGTAAAAAACTTTGGAAAGGTAAGTAAAATTGTCGGACTCACAATGGAGTCCTTCGGACCTCCGTGTAAGCTTAATGATTTGTGTGAGGTTATTTCGAAGGATGGTATGACTAAGGTTATGGCTGAGGTGGTAGGCTTCAGGGATAACAAAGTTTTACTTATGCCGTTTGATGTTGTTGACGGAATAGGACTTGGAGCAACCGTTAATAATACCGGAGAGGTTTTGACAGCCAAGGTTGGACCGGAGCTTTTGGGAAAGGTACTTGACGGCATCGGCAGACCTATGGATGGAAGTGAGCTTGTATATGAGGATGAGTATCCGATAGATAATTCACCACCCGATCCGCTTCAAAGGAAGCTTATATCAGAGGTTCTTCCTCTTGGAGTAAAGGCGGTTGACGGACTTTTGACAATTGGAAAAGGTCAAAGAATCGGAATATTTGCAGGAAGTGGTGTGGGTAAAAGTACACTTCTCGGCATGTTTGCAAGAAATACAAAGGCTGATATAAATGTTATTGCGCTTATAGGAGAGCGTGGAAGAGAGGTAGGAGAATTCATCGAGCGAGATCTCGGTGAAGAAGGACTTAAGCGTTCGGTTCTTGTTATAGCAACGTCCGATAAACCGGCTCTTATCAGAAATAAGGCTGCAAAAACGGCTACGGCAATTGCGGAATATTTCAGAGATCAGGGTAAGGATGTGCTTTTGATGATGGATTCACTGACACGTTTTTCCATGGCTCAAAGAGAGATAGGACTTGCATCGGGTGAACCGCCCGTTACAAGAGGATACCCGCCTTCGGTTTATTCCGAACTCCCTAAGGTTTTGGAACGTGCCGGTAATACATATAAAGGTTCCATAACCGGACTGTATACCGTTCTTGTAGACGGTGATGACTTTAATGAACCGATAACCGATACCGCAAGAGGAATACTTGACGGGCATATCGTCCTTTCGCGTTCCATAGCGGCGCAAAACCATTTCCCCGCCATTGACA
>CALGGL010000275.1 GCA_937915975.1 uncultured Lachnospiraceae bacterium
CTGGAGTTCAGACGTGTGCTCTTCCGATCTCCAACTGGCAAGAATTGAGGCATCATCTATTGAATTTAAAATTGAAGAGGCTTATTTTCATGACATAATTAATTCATGTATCGACATTCTTACTGTTAAGGCAGATGAAAAAAATATAAAATTCAAAGTAAGTGATGACAATGAAACCATAAGGGTTGATGTGGAGTGGTTTAAGGAAGCACTTATTAACATTATAAAAAATTCAATCGAATACAGTCCTGATAATTCTTCTGTTGATATAAGTATCAAGAAAACACCGCTTGAAACACGTATATACATAACCGATTATGGAATCGGAATACCTGAAGGTGAACGGCTTAATATATTTAAACGATTTTATACTGTCCACAGTAATCAGGTAAATCCCAACAGTGTCGGTATCGGACTTTCACTTTCAAAAAGCATTATAGAAGGAATAGGTGGAAGAATATGGGTTGAAAGTCGTTTTCGTGACGAGTGTAAAGGCGATGAACAATCATACACAAAAATGATAATTTCCGTAAATTCTTAATTCTCAATTTGAAAAGTTGCAGAATTGTAAGAATTAAATTCATATTTTGTAAGGCATTTGTAAGTAAAAAATGTTAATATTTCTTTATAAACCGATTATGTCGGATGCATGATATAAATCATACATACTATAAAGGAGAATAATATGGAAATTTTAATTGCAAATAACCTTACAAAGATTTACGGAAAAGACGATACCGCTGTTACAGCGGTAAATCATATTGATCTTACTATTCAAAAGGGAGAGTTTACCGCAATAGTCGGTGCCTCAGGTTCAGGTAAATCAACACTTCTTCATCTCCTTGGCGGAGTGGACACTCCGACAGAGGGACAGGTCATAATTGACGGAGAAAATATTTATGATCTTAAGGATGAGAAGCGTTCCATACTTCGAAGAAGAAAAATCGGATTCATATTTCAAACATATAATTTAATCCCTGTACTTACTGTAAAAGAAAATATAGTTATGCCTGTCTTACTTGACGGAAACAAGGTGGATGACAAGGAGGTTGATGACCTTATTGAGCTTCTTGGTCTTACGGAAAGAAAAAATCATCTTCCAAACCAGCTTTCCGGAGGACAGCAGCAAAGGGTTGCCATAGGTCGTGCAGTCATCAATAAACCGGCTATCATAATTGCTGATGAGCCTACAGGAAATTTGGATAAGAAAAACAGTGAAGAGATAATGGCACTTCTAACAAAGGCGGTCAAGGAAACAGGACAGACTTTAGTTCTTGTAACACACGAGATGGATATAGCGGCCATGGCTGACAGAATTATACACCTTGAGGACGGAAGCATTGTAAGTGACACCGCCAAATAAATTGGTTTTATATTGTAAATGAAAACCGGAGGTGTATTATGAATAAATTATCGGCACTTACATTCAGATATCTTAAATTCAATATTAAAAGAACAATTACAACATGCATAGGGGTTATAATATCAGCAGTATTTATGTATATGATATTTACCATAGGCTACAGCACCTTTTATTCACAGGCCGAAGAAAAGTTTTATGAATATCATATGGGCTATGATGCTGTGCTTATATGTGATGGTAAAACTGCTCACGATATTGTTAAGCTTTCGCCTTATTACAATGAGGATAGCAACAATGATATTGATGTAGAGCTTTCTTATGCATGGGTAGCCGCCGAAGGAAACAGGGATATAATATACATTAATGACTTCTTTGCTATGCCGAAGCAGTTTCATCTGGAGGTGGGAACATTACCTAAAAATGATAATTCCATTATAGCTTCCTATGATAAATCGGTATTTTTAAATGAGAATATTGGGGATACGGTTGAATTCCCTTATGAAGAGGATGGTAAGGATTTCGTTGACACCAAGGTTATATCAGGCTTTTATAAAGAGGATTTTTCGGTTAAAAAAGAAGATACCGGTTACAGACTTCCGTACTTCAATGACGGAAATTTTACCTTGTATGGGGACAAAATATATGATTTGGATGAGGTATGTGTATTTGTTACATTTAAGAATAAGGATGATGTAAAGGGAGATTATTATAAGCTTGAAGAAGCTTTTGATATAAAGGAAGGGCATATATCCGATGCTTCGGTAAGGTTTAATAATCCCGAAACCTCACTAAGCTATCTTACTGCACAGGCATTGCTTTTGATATTTGCATTTATTGGTGCGGTTGCATCAATCTTTATCGTAAGAAATGCATTTAACATATCGGTTCATGAGCGAAGCAGAGATTACGGCTTACTTCGTTCGGTAGGTATGAGCAAAAGACAAATAATCGGGATTATAATGAGGGAAGCATTTATAATAAGTATAATCGGCCTTATTATCGGAATTGCCGTTGGACACGGACTTTGTGTTCTTGGCTTTGGTATATTTAAGAGAATACTTGAGCTGTCTGATTATTACAGGATAAGGTTTATCCCTGTTGCATGGATATTTACAATCGCTGCCGTAATCGTGACAACAGCTTATGCTATGGTCGCACCGATAGAAATGCTTTACCGGTTAAATCCGATAAATGCACTTCGTATGACAGACGAATATAAAACAAAAAGGTTAAAAAGGATTAAATCGAAGCCTGACAGAGGAAGATTGTTTTCAAAGCTCTTTGGTGTGGAAATCGGCTATGCCTATAAAAATGCTCTTCGAAATAAGGGAAGGTTTATAATCTCTGTAGCTACGCTTACAATCTGCTCGGCACTTTTGGTTGGAATTTACAGTTCATTTTCCATGCTTGAACATAATTATAAAAGGCTGTGGGGAC
Source organism: uncultured Lachnospiraceae bacterium (assembly GCA_937915975.1). GTDB lineage: Bacteria > Bacillota > Clostridia > Lachnospirales > Lachnospiraceae > Coprococcus_C. The sequence goes on from CALGGL010000275.1 coordinate 2,801, forward strand.
TTGAGTGTGAATATTCGGGAGAAATATATGTTTCTGATTTCAGTAATATTGATTATATTAACAGCTCTGTTAATAAATACTCTGAGGTTGAGGGTACGGATTATTATGTTGATATGTTTGCAGAGCTTGTCGATTCGAGTGAGGATGACAGAATATATTGTGTGGGATTATCTGATGCAGAGTACAGTAAGATAATTAAGATGACAGATAATTATAAGAAAAGTAACAGAAAGGACGTTATAGAGGGAATTGTTTTAAATGATTCAAGTCTTACATCAGGTGAAGCATATAAGCTAAGTGATACATATGACGGATTAAATTTATATGTATCTGCAAGAGTCAAGGACAACTATGTATTATTTTCCGAATTAAATAAGATATTTATGGATTCTAAGGATGAATACTTATTTAACGGACGTTATACGGAGTATTTTATATATAATCTTGATTCAAGCAGCACACATATTAATAAGCTTTATTTTTCTGAGGAATATATTAATTATAATTCCGCCTCCGGTAATGATTACTCAACCTATTATTATCATTTTGTGGTAAAGCTCAATCCGAAGAAAAGCAATGTAGGCTTCAAAAACTTCATTAAGTCATCACCATACGAATACTACAGCTATACCGAGGATTACGATTCGGCAAGAAATATGATGGCGGTTGTAAGGGCGATAGCAACAGTCGTAATAATAATTCTTCTTGTAATGTATATGGTAAATATCAT
>CALGGL010000276.1 GCA_937915975.1 uncultured Lachnospiraceae bacterium
TCAGCACACAAAGAAAATTGCTTATAAAAATGTGGAATTTACTGATTTTCATTGCGCTAAGTTTGTGCGATATTCCGCTTCCGTAGTTTTGGATATACGGTATAAGTATAAATGCCATAAATAAAAGACTGAGCATTATCGCAGCAGCTTCATAGTGCTTTTTAAGTGAATAGCTTCCTTCTGAGGTTGCTTCCACAACATTTATGGAAGCATCCTTACCAAGAACCTTTTCAAAAAAAACTTTGTTAGACAGGTTATTTATTTTGGCTACGTCATCATCACTCATTCCGTGTGCCCAGACAGTATCGAGGGCACTGTAAATTCCTGCCTGTGCGATGGCGAGATATTTTGCCAGTGATAATAAAACCTCATTTGATACATAGGCAGCAATGGTGGTGGTATCTCTAACCACAAGATTAATAGTTGGATTGTCGCCTGTCATTATACCGTTGTAAAAGCCGGCAGGAAGGTAGATAAAGAATAAAACTTCCTTTTCATCCAACAGCTTATAGCCCTCCTCGATGCTTCCGACCTCAATAATATTGGCGGTTTCACGCATGCTCTTCATAGTACCGAGATAATCTACTGCAAGATTGACATATCTTTCATCCCCGTCCTCATCGAGATAATAAGCTATCTTAACGGTTTCGTACTTGTCGGCTTTGTATACGTTCTTTGACAGATAGCCCCCTGTAGATAAGAACAGCGTGAGAATTAAAAGCATAGCAATTAAAAGCGACGGAATGTATCTTCCAAGCCGCTTTATATCTGCTCTTATTAGGTTGAAAAACAGTCTTTTCTGTGACATCATAAACCTCGATTTATAAATCATATTTAAAACTCTGTCATTATTTTTGACGGATTACTTTAGTATCTAAGCATATCCACAAAGCTTATACCGTTTTGCCTAAGCTCATTTGTATCTATCAGGCTTCCGTTTTTAAGAAGAAGTACTCTGTTACAGAAATTAAATATCTCTTCGTCGTGCGAAGCGATTATTATGGTTCCGCCCTGTGCTCTAAAGCCCTGCATATAAACAAGGATATCCTGTTTGGCAGGAAGGTCAAGGGAGGCAAAGGGTTCGTCCATAAGCAGAATGGATGGGTTGTTGATTAAAACCGTAGCAAGGCTTAATCGCTTTTTCATACCACCCGAAAGGGCAGATACGGGCTTATCCATAAATTCATTTACACCAAGTTCTACGAGCGGAGACTGATTAAGTCTTTCTATTATCTCATTCTTTTTTAAAGAACACCACATACGAATATTGTCAACCGGCTTTAATTCATCAAAAAGCGGATTGTTCTGCGGAAGATATCCCACACCAAGTTTGGCATATTTTTCTGCTATACATGAAAGAAGTGTAGATTTACCGGAACCGTTTATCCCGAGTATACCTACAGCTTCACCCTCATTTGCAAAAAATGATACATTATTTATAACCTGATTTTTTCCGTATGATTTGGAAATGTTTTCAATGCTAAACATATATTTAATTACTCCTTAATAATCCTCTTCAATTATCTGAAACTCCAGATAATCAAATTCTATCTTATCCATAAAATTATCCTGGGTAAATCTTGTCTTGGCAAATTTTATGAAGTCCTTTTGATTTAGCTTTAACCAATAGGGTTTGGATATGTGAAGATTCTCGCATATCTCATCCAGGGCTGCATAGACTTTTTTTGTGCGTGTCATAGTGTAGTCCTCTATACAGGCTGTGTATTCATTTATCATATGACCGCGCTTGACGGTTCTGCCCCAGACTCTGAACATAATTTACCTCAATTTGTTTTTAAAACTAAAGCTTATTATAGTTTTATTTTGTGAATTAGTCCATAGTTTTTTATTGAAAAAACTTGTTTTAATTGACATTAAAAATGTTTACTGTTAAAATGATAAAAATTGATAAAAAATGAT
>CALGGL010000277.1 GCA_937915975.1 uncultured Lachnospiraceae bacterium
GAAGCTGCGAGCCGTAAAACATACCCATAACAGTGGTTTCTATAACATCGGAAAAATGGTGTCCCAATGCGATTTTGTTACAACCAAACTCCTTAGCCTTATTATATAGATGTCCTCTTCTCATTCTTGCACACAGGTAACAAGGCGAATCATCAGTATTATTTGCAACCTCAAATATATCTGTTTCAAATACAGTTATAGGAATCTCCAAAAGCTTGGCATTACTTTCTATCTTCTGCCTGTTTATCTCATTATACCCCGGGTCCATAACCAGATATACGACCTCAAAATCGACTTCACTTATACGCTGCAGCATCTGTGTAAGCTTTGCCATAAGCATGGAATCCTTACCGCCCGAGATACATACGGCAATTTTATCTCCCTCCTGTATAAGCTCATAGGTCTTTATAGCTTTAATAAACGGTGTCCAAAGCTTCTTTCTGTATTTTTTTGTTATACTCTGTTCTATTCTTTGAACAACTGTTAATTCTCTCGACATTCCTTTATTAATCTCCTCAAATCATATATTAAACCATAACTAACAATTTTAGTCAAAATACGATTAATATTCCTTTAACTGTTCTTTGCAAGCTCATTATAGCACATATCAAATACATTTATAAACTCTTTAAGCTCGTCCTCTGTCGTTATATGACTCAGACTTATCCTCCATGAAGAAAGAGCATTTTTACGGTTCTTACTTACGGCAAATACCGCTCTTGACGGCAGATTGTCCGTGCTGCATGCTGACTTTACGGATACACATACTCCCTTTTCGTTAAGTGCCTTTTGAAATAGTGAACCCTTCACTCCCTTAACACTTATATTAAGTATATGAGGTATGGTATTATCAGGCGAATTGACAGTAACCAATGGATATTTTGCAAATGATTCTCTTAAATATCTGTTGTATCCGCATACTGTATCATACCTTTCCTTCTGCTTTTTAAGCGCAAGCAAAAGTGCAGCTTCAAGACTTTTATTAAGTGAAACCGTAGGCGTTCCGCTTCTGTATATGGTTGTACTTGCTCCTCCGTATATAACCGGCTCAAGCACAAGTCCCTTTTTCTTATACAGCAATCCGCTTCCTATAATTCCGAAAAATTTATGAGCCGATAAACTTACGGTATCAGCAATTGAAAAATCAACATTTATTTTTCCTATAGCCTGTGTAGCATCTATATGCAGCAGGCAATTTGGATAATCATTAAGAGCTTCCCTGATTTCTTTTACAGGCTGTATGGTCCCAAGCTCACTGTCTACAGCACAAACCGTAACAAGAACAGTATCCTTTCTAAGCAAAGAACGAAGACTCTCCATATCAACTCTTCCGTCCGTTCCGATTTTTACCATATCTATCTCATAGCCTGCCTCCTGAAGTGCCGTAAGCGGTGCACTTACAGACGAATGTTCAAGCGGCGTGGTTATTATGTGCTTACCCACATGGCGCATCGTATGAGCTATACCTCTTATGGCAAGATTATTGCTTTCCGTTGCACCTGAGGTATATATAATCTCCTCTTCACTGATATGAAACAAATCAGCTATGGACTTGTTTATCTCATCCTGCATATTTTTCGCCGCATAACCCGCTATATGCTTTGAATTGGCATTTCCTATAAGCTTTCTTTCTGTTTCACAAAATATATCAAGCACACTCTCATCAACAGGAGTATTGGCTGAATAATCAAGATAAATCATTCTATCTGTCACCTCTGTCAAAATGTGTAATATCCTTTATAACCTCTCCGGCTATAATAAGTCCGACCACAGACGGTACAAAGGCTGTTGAACCCGGTATATCACGCTTTACCGTGCATTTTCTTGTATCAGGGGGACATATACAGTTTGTACGGCAGCTTATGGACATATCCTCTAACGGACGTATAGGCTTTTCCTTGGAATACACACATTTAAGCTTGTCAATTCCACGTTTTCTGCACTCATATCTCATAACCTTTGCAAGCGGACAAACCGAGGTTTCATATATATCGGCAACCTCAAACATATAAGGATTAACCTTGTTACCCGCACCCATTGAGCATATAATCGGAGTCCCAGCTGCTTTTGCATTCATAACAAGCTCAAGCTTACCTGTAACCGTATCAATAGCATCTACTATATAGTCATATTCGGTAAAATCAAATTCATCCTTTGTATCAGGAAGATAAAAGGTTTTGAAAGCCCTGACCTCACATTTGGGATTAATATCAAGGATTCTTTCCTTTGCAACATCCACCTTATACTTACCGACAGTGCTTCTTGTGGCAAGAATCTGTCTGTTAATGTTGGTAAGGCAGACCTTATCATCGTCTATTATGTCAAGTGCGCCGACTCCCGAACGGGCAAGTGCTTCCACGGTATATCCTCCGACACCGCCTACGCCGAATACTGCAACTCTTGATTTTTCAAGCTTTTCCATAGCCTCCTTGCCAAACACAAGCTCTGTTCTCGAAAATTGATTAAGCATGTTTTTTTACATCTCCTATATCAGTAACAATTCTGTATCCGGCAAATTCCACTCTTCTTTCAAGGCAATTCCGGCACTCGGCTGCTTCCTCTCCGGTACAGATTTTATTTTCATATAAATCATATTTTTTCCTTGTTTCCACAGGTGAAAGATTAGGCATTACGACGTTTGCACCACATTTTAGTCCGAGCTCCCTGCCGTTTGGCGAAATAGTTCCAAGCGCTGTTGTAGCAGGTATAAGTGCATACGGAAACATAAGTCTTAAAACAGCTACAAGCCTTAAGGTTAATTCAAGTGTTCCGTTTTTTTCACCGGCAAAAGGTGTATCCTTATGATTTATATATGGCCCTATCCCTATCATATCCGGCTTAAGTTCCTGTAAAAACCTTAAGTCCGATACAAGATTATCCGATGTCTGATATGGTGAACCTACCATAAATCCCGAGCCCACCTGATATCCAATTTCTTTCAAATCAAAAAGACATCTTTTTCTGTTATCAGGTGACATACTTTCCGGATGCAGCTTTGCATAATGCTCATTGTCTGCTGTTTCATGTCTAAGTAAAAATCGTCTCGCTCCGGCATCATAATATCTTTTATAGCTTTCATAGGATTTTTCTCCTATGGATAGGGTTATGGCACAGTCAGGATATAGCTTATGTATATCGGAAACTATATCACAAATTTTATCATCGGTATAATAAGGATCCTCACCGCCTTGAAGCACGAAGGTTCTGTATCCAAGCTCATATCCGTTTTCACAGCAGGAAAGTATCTCTTCTTTACTTAATCTGTATCTGTCAGCATTATTATTGCTTTTCCTGATTCCGCAGTAATAACAGTCATTTTTGCAATATGAGGAAAACTCTATAAGACCCCTCACATATACGTCAGTACCATAAATGCGTCGCCGCACCTCATCTGCCTTTTGCGCCGCATACGCCATAGTCTCCTTTGAGCGGAGTTTCAACAGGCGCACAAGCTCCTTACGGGTAAGCTCATCTCCCGCGTATAATCCGTCTATGAGGTCTGTTGCCTCATTCGGCAGAGCCGCGCCCATCAGTTATCCTCCATAACCTTTCTTACCGATGCCAGTTTTACGCAGATGACAAATATCTCCATAGCTATCTTAAGCTCATTCATGGGCGGCAGCGTGGGAGCTATACGGATAACGGAATCCTCCGGATCCTTTCCGTATGGGAAAGGCGCGCCCGCAGGAGTAAGAACCACGCCGGCCTCCTTTGCCAGGCGCACTATCTCCTTTGCACAGCCCTTCATGGCATGAAATGATATGAAATATCCTCCTCTGGGTCTTATCCATGTCCCAAGCTCAAGGGGCGCTATCTCATTGTCGAGCATCTCCAGTATCAGCTCAAACTTCGGTCTTATTATATCCGCATGCTTTTTCATTATCTCGGGGATGGCATCTCCCTCCTTAAGATAACGGGCGTTGCGGAGCATATTTACCTTGTCATAGCCGATGGTCGATACATCTATCATCCTGCGGATCTCATCGAGATTATTCTCCGATGCCGTCATCCCCGAGATTCCGGCTCCCGCGTATGTGATCTTTGACGTAGAGCAGAATTCAAAATAAATATCGGGGTGTCCGGCCTCATTCGCGGCATCAATAAGATTGAGGATCTGCGGTCTGTCATCGTCATACAGATAATGCACGGCGTAGGCATTGTCATAATATATCCTGAAATCATCCGCAGCCCTGTTCAGTGCCGCCATCCTGCGGATGACCTCATCCGAATAGCATATGCCCTCGGGATTTTCGAACTTCGGCACGCACCACATTCCCTTGATGGCATCATCCGAGGAGACCAGCTCCTCCACCATGTTCATATCCGGCCCCGTAGAAGACATCGGAACCGGGATCATCTCGATCCCGAAATATTCGGTGATTGCGAAATGTCTGTCATATCCGGGAACCGGGCAGAGGAATTTGACTTTGTCCAGCTTGCACCAGGGGGGAGAGCCCATCACACCATGGGTCATGCAGCGGGAGACCTGATCATACATGAGATCGGAAG
>CALGGL010000278.1 GCA_937915975.1 uncultured Lachnospiraceae bacterium
AATGCAGCCGGTGCGGCAGGTCTTGATGCGGCTATAAAATTTATAAATAGAATCGGTTATGAATATATGCAGGAGCGCGAGCTTATGCTTACAAAACGTGCATTGGAGGGACTTGTTAAGATACCGCATATAACGGTTTACGGTTCTGATAAGGCCGAAAATCATACAGGTATCCTTACATTTAAGATTGATGATGTTCATCCTCACGATGTAAGCGAGGTTCTTATAGCGGACAGTATAGCAGTTCGTGCAGGACATCACTGTGCACAGCCGCTTTTTCAGTATCTTGGTGTTAATTCAACTGCAAGAGCAAGCCTTATGTTTTATAATACCGAAGAGGAAATAGATAAGTTTTTGGAGAGCATAGCAACTGTCAGGGAGCGTATGGGATATGGAAAATAGAAGCTTTTACAATGAAATATTAACGGAGCATAATATACATCCTGAGTTCAAATTTGATTTGGAGGATGCGGATATAGTTCTTGAGGGCGTTAATCCAAGCTGTGGTGATGATGTCTGGCTTAAGCTTAAGATGGACGAAGATACTATAGTTGACGGTGCATTTATAGGAGATGGATGCGCTATATCTCAGGCATCTGCAGACATTATGCTTGGCATGGTAATCGGTAAAAAGAAGGATGAGGCGATAAAGCTTGCGGATACCTTTGTAAAGATGATAAAGGGTGAAGCAAGCGATGAGGAGATAGAAAGTCTGGAGGAAGCTTCAGCATTACAGGATATTTCGCATATGCCTGCCAGGGTAAAATGTGCGGTCCTCGGATGGCGAACGCTAAAAGAAGCATTGTCTAAATAAGTTTTCAGGATATGAATAGGTATAGGTGTTTGACATAGGGCAAGGTACCGTGTCAAACTGTATTACTTATGCATATGATAGTTATAAGATTAAGTTTATGATTTTGACTGAGGAAAATGATATGGAGGATAAGAGGTTTGTATATATGGATCATGCGGCAACCACAGCGGTTCATCCTGACGTCGCAGAGGTTATGATTCCGTATTTTTCCGATAAATTTGGCAATCCCTCGAGTGTTTACAAATTTGCTTCCGATAACAGGGAAGTAGTCAGCAATGCAAGAAGAACAATTGCTAAGACACTTAATGCCGATTATAGTGAGATATATTTTACTGCCGGAGGTTCTGAATCAGATAATTGGGCTTTAAAGGGATATGCTCTTTCACATAAGGACAAAGGCAGACATATTATAACAACCAAAATTGAACACCATGCCATACTTCATACTGTGGAGTTTTTGTCGGATAATGGATTTGAGATAACTTATCTTGGTGTTGATGAAAACGGAATTATAAGATTAGAGGATTTAAAGAAGGCCATTCGTCCCGATACCATTCTTATATCTGTAATGTTTGCAAACAATGAAATCGGAACACTTCAGCCTATAAAGGAAATAGGAGAGATATCAAGGGCTAATAATATCGCATTTCATACAGATGCGGTTCAGGCATACGGACAGCTTCCTATCGATGTAAATGAGTTTAATATTGATATGCTAAGTGCCAGCGGTCACAAGCTTAATGGTCCCAAAGGCACAGGCTTTTTATATGTGAGAAAGGGTATAAAGCTTGACAATCTCATCCATGGCGGACAGCAGGAACGCGGCAAAAGAGCAGGCACGGAAAATGTGCCGGGTATAGCAGGACTAGGTAAAGCATGTGAGATTGCAAATTCATCCTTGGAAGAAAGAATTAATCGTGAGAGTTCTTTAAGAGACTATCTTATAGATAGAATTCTTATGGAAATTCCTTACGTCAGATTGAACGGACACAGAACAAAAAGACTTCCTAATAATGCGAATTTTTGTTTCCAGTTTACCGAAGGAGAGTCGATTCTTATCATGCTTGACATGGAGGGTATATGCGCTTCAAGCGGTTCTGCTTGTACATCAGGCTCACTTGATCCTTCACATGTGCTTATGGCACTTGGACTACCTAAAGATGTCGCAAAGGGATCACTTAGATTAACGCTTGGTTACGAAAATACAAAGGAAGATGTGGACTATGTTGTTGATAATGTCAAGGCAGTTGTAAATAAGTTAAGAAGCATGTCACCTGCGTATGAGGACTATATAAAGAACAGTAGTCTGAAAAATATATAATAATTAGCATAAAGGATTAGTAACGGAGGTTCAGTATGATTTTTCCGGATTATCACCTGCATTCATCATTTTCATCTGACTCAGGTGCAGATATGATGGATAATATAAAAAATGCAAAAGAAAATGGATTAAGATCAATATGCATAACAGACCACTATGACATAGATTTCCCTGTCAGAGAAGATGAGCCGGAGATGGACTTTCAGCTTGATTATGAGACTTATTATAAATATATGAGTGAATTAAGGGATAATCTGGCACCGGATTTTGATTTAAGAATAGGCGTTGAGCTCGGTCTTATGCATGAATCAAAGGATAAGTGTCAGGCATTTGTTGATGAACATCCCGAGTATGATTTTTTTATTGCAAGTATACATGTTGTGGATATGCTTGACCCATATTATCCGGAGTATTTTTCGGATAAGACGGAAAAGGAGGGGTATCTTAGGTACTTTGAAACAATACTTGAAAACGTAAAGGAATATGACGGATATAATGTGTACGGGCATCTTGATTATATATTAAGATGCGGTCCGAATAAGGCAAAGTACTTTGATATCAAGGATTATTATGAGGTTATATATGAGATATTAAAGACTATTATTGAGCATGGCAAGGGTATTGAGCTTAATACCGCAGGCTTATACAAAGGACTTGGCTTTATCCATCCACATCGGGATATCCTTAAGATTTATAAGGATCTTGGAGGCGAGATAATTACGGTAGGAAGTGATTCCCACGATGCAAATCATGTGGGATACGGCTTTGATGTGGCAAGAGATATGCTGCTTGATATGGGATTTAAGTATTACTGTACATTTAAGAGGCAGGAGGCAACATTTAATAAGATTTAAAATATTTGTCGTAAAAAAAAGAACATTTTACCAATTTACTACTTGAATTATATGTAAAAAAAAGGTATTATTATTTTGTGAATTTTCTCACGATTATTTACTGCGCGCCTAGCAGTATTAATAAACATTATTATT
>CALGGL010000279.1 GCA_937915975.1 uncultured Lachnospiraceae bacterium
CTCAGAAAGTCTACAGGTCTTATGTGAGTATCTTTCTCGTCAGAGCATATCCGGATTTATGAAGTTTCAGTGTCAATATGCTTATGGTCTGCTTGTATTTGCAAAGCATAATTTGCCGGGAAATGTATTTCAGAAGATTAAGCTGCCGGAATATAAGACGTTTGATCCGGGATATATGGAGTGGGTATATGTCGGACAGCTTGTGAAACAGAGTATCTACGATTATAAGGCTCCATTTGAAGAATTAAAATTGGTATATGAGATGCCTCTTCCGATTACAGTTTTGCATCAACCATACCTAAATACAGAGAATGTATATGTCAGTCCGCAGCAGAAGAAGGCTTACTATATGGATGAGGATAAGATGGATGAGCAGGTTGTGGACTATGTGATGAAACGTGTATAGGCAGATATATAGGAGAAGCGATAGAAGCATTTTATACATCACAAGGATTTTACAAATAATCAGATATGATTGAGTAAAGGGATCGGGAAACCGGTCCTTTTTTCGGTTTCTTTTGTTTCAATTACAGTTTTATCAAATTCATCCATCGTCAGAAAGACAGATAATATAAACGTTCAGGATATAGGTGTTTTCAAAAGTATATTAGATAGTTGTTTAAGAAATTTACCTATAAAGATAGATTAAAGAATATTCTTATAGGTAATTTGGAAAAAATATTAGCTCATTTTTTAGATGTTTTACCTATAAAAATGACTTAAAAGTATATTCTTATAGGTAATTTGGAGAAAATAGCAGCTCGTTTCGTATAACTTTTACCTATAAGAACAACTTAAAAGTACATTCTTATAGGTAATTTATACAAGTTAAGGTTTGTAGATTCCTTCATCTAACATTCTTTTATTTTCAACACATTTCGAACATATTACATCGAAAATTATGTCTGTTTTCCCTTGATTTTCCTTATTAATTGTCTATAAGGGAAACGAGGAAAAATTCTTTTTTAGAAAATCGTTATTCAATCCATGCAACTTTGTCACATTATGTACCTCTGCACACTATCCCTTAAGATGCAATACATTAAGCAGTAATATCCAGCTCATGCCATAATAGGTGACAACCGCTACAAGGTCGTTTATGGTTGTGATGAGAGGTCCGGATGCAACTGCCGGATCAACCTTAATCTTTTTAAAGAAGAGCGGTATAAGTGTTCCGACAGCACTGGAGATAAGCATCGCAAGCACAAGAGATATACCTATACAGCCTGAAACCGCATATGCAAAAAGTGCGGTTTTGTTTTTTGCAAGCATTATATAAAGTCCGACAAATACAAAGGATATTGCACCGAGCAAGAGTCCGTTGCATAGTCCGACACGCATCTCCTTTATAACGAGATGCCCTTTTTGTTTAAAGGTGAGATTTTCATCCATCAAAACTCTTATGGTAACCGCAAGTGACTGGGTACCGACATTACCTGCCATATCAAGTATGAGTGACTGGAAAGCCATGATTAGAGTAAGCTCTCTTACAATCTTATCAAACATGCCGACCACACTTGAAACTATCATTCCAAGTCCGAGGAGAACCAAAAGCCAAGGCAGACGCTTTTTCATACTTTGACCGAGAGGCTCCTGTAAATCCTCTTCTGCGGTAAGACCTGCGAGACGTGCGTAATCCTCACCCATCTCATCATCGACAACCTCGATTATGCTCTGCGCGGTTATAACACCGAGGAGCTTATTCATATTATCAAGTACAGGTATAATACTTTCGGAATAATCCTTTAATTTTTCGATACAATCATCTATGGTCTCGCTCGCATATACGTATGGGAAAGAGGTAACTATCAAATCATCGAGCGGAACAGTGTTTCTCGCAATAATTAAATCTTTCAAATCTATAGCACCATAGAATTCATCGTATTCATCAACTACAAAAATAGTAGAAATGTTATCATTTTCCTCAGCCTGTCTTACAAGCTCACTCATAGCCTGTTTAACGGTAAGATTTTCTCTTATAATTATACAGTTGGTAGTCATACGGCTACCGATTTCATCCTCATCAAAGGAGGCGATAAGTCGAATCTCCTTTTGAACCTCCGGATTAATTGCTTCGATAATAAGTGAACGCTTTTCCTTTTCTATCTGATGCAGAACATTTGCTGCCGTATCCGTTTCAAGCTCGGATACAACGGCAGCAGCCTTTCTTATATCCATTTCATTCAGATAGATTCCTGCATCCTCTTCATCCAGATACTCAAATATCTCTGCCAGCATATCGGCATTACAAACCCTAAAAAGCTTTTTGATTTCCTGAGTATTGAGCGCACTGATAACCTGAGCAATATCATTTGCATGATAATCCTCTAACTTGTTAAGTATGTTTTTTGGGGAATTATTGCTTCGTATGATGCCGAGAATTTCGGACTCATAATCAGGCTTTGTAAGAACGCTATCGTTCTCAGCAGCCTCATTTTGAACTTCAGCATCGTCTGATACTTTGTTTAATACTTCATCTTCCATTTATTTACCCTCCGTTTCATTCGTTGAAGCTTTGATAATTCAACGCTGACGTAAGGGACAAAAGGACAAAATAATACCTATGTATGAGCGGGTCACACACAGGCAGATAAAATTACATATACATAGTAAATAAAGTGACAGAACCAAAACAAGGCTTACACTTTATAGAACTGTATATGCACAATCGCCCGTTTGACCCATGACTGTCGCCGTTTGCCACTTTATCCACCTACCTTTTTCAATATATTTTTACCATAGCTATTATTACACTTTAAATAGAAAAAGTCAACAAAAAATATAGCAATTAAGCCGAGTTTTGAAATTATCAAAAAATTTTTTAAAACTTTTTTTGAAACTTAAGGTTCGCATAAGGTTCACATATTATCATAAACACAAGTTAAGCAAGAAAGCCTGCTCGAATTAATGAAAAACAGGCTGATAAAAATGCAAATCAGGTTAAATATTAGGAGTGATGAATTATGGGAAATGAAATTTTTAAAAGATTTGAAATTAAATACATGGTAACGAAGGAGCAGCGAAGGCTGATTGAAGAAGCCTTTAAGGAACATATGGTACCGGATGCTTACGGCGAAAGTACAATCTGCAATATATATTATGACACTCCCGATATGAGGCTTATAAGAAACTCTCTTGAAGGTCCTGCTTATAAGGAAAAGCTGAGAGTAAGAAGCTACGGACAGATAAAGCCGGGTGAGGATGTATTCGTAGAGCTTAAGAAAAAATATGATGGAGTCGTATATAAAAGAAGAGTTACGATGCAGGAAAATAAAGCTAAGATTTATCTTGACAAGAATTCCAAGATAGATAATCCGGTAAAGGGTGACAGCTTTATAGAGCGTCAGATAGTAAAGGAGCTTGATTATTTTAAGAGCTTTTACAAAAATCTAAAACCGGCAGTTTATCTTTGCTATGACAGAACGGCATATTTCTCAAATGAGGATGCAAGCTTCAGAGTAACCTTTGACAAGAATATAAAATGGAGAACAGACAATATGAAGCTTACGGAAAAGCCGGGAGGAAGAGACATTTTGGAAGAAGGAATGTCACTTATGGAAATTAAGACGGCTACGGCAATTCCGAAGTGGCTGGTAGATATATTAAGCAGGGAACAGATAAGAAAAACATCATTTTCAAAGTATGGAAGAGCATACATGCAGATGATGGAGGATGCAAGAAATAAGAATGTAATCAGATATGATTTTGAGAATAGAAAGGTGGGCTAATTATGGAAACTTTATTTGAGAATATGAACACATTGAATCAGACAGATATAACCTTGGGAGATTTTGTAATAACGATAATTGCAGCGCTTGTGCTTGGAGCTGTACTTGCTTTTACGTATAAGTTCAGATCAAACCCGACAAAAAGCTTTGTGGGAACTCTTGCAATACTTCCGGCAGTGGTAAGCGTGGTAATACTTATGGTAAGCGGAAGCTTGGGAGCAGGAGTTGCGGTAGCAGGAACATTTTCACTTGTAAGATTCCGTTCGGCACCGGGAACAGCAAAGGAAATCGGAGCCATCTTTATGGCAATGGCCGTAGGTCTTGCCTGTGGTATGGGCTTTATGGGTGCAGCGGTGGTATTTACGGTAATTATGTGTGTGGTTGTTCTTGTATATGAGTTGATTGGATTTGGAAGAAGCAATTCCACGGGACTTAATAAGACCATCAACATAACGGTTCCGGAGGATCTTGATTACAGCGAAATATTTGACGAGGTTTGGGAAAATTATACAAATAAGGTTGAAATGATCAGAGTTAAGACCACCAACCTCGGAAGCTTAAATAAGCTTACCTACAATATAACTCTTAAGGAAAAAAATACAGAGAAAAAACTGATAGATGATTTAAGATGCAGAAACGGCAATCTGGAAATCAGTATGTCACAGCAGATGACAGAGCAGATGGAGCTTTAATAATAAAAGAGGTGATTATTATGAGAAAGAGATTTTTAGCGATTAGTATGACAACTATTATGATGCTTTGTATGGCAGGCTGCGGTAAAACCGGTAAAAGCAATGATACAGGCACGACTACAAGCTCGGTAGCTACCGAAAGCGACAGTGGCAGTGCGGTTGTTATAAGCGAGGACGAGATGTTCTCGGACAGAGACTATGATATAAGTTATGATGATGCGGAGGAGATAACTCTTTCTGACGGTGCATCGAGCACAAAAGCAGATGGCGTTACGATTGACGGCGATGTAATTACAATTACTAAGTCCGGAAGCTATAAGCTTTCGGGAAGCTTGTCCGATGGACAAATAATAGTGGATGTGGCTGATGATGAGAAGGTTCAACTGGTACTTGACGGGGTTGATATAGAAAATGATGACAGTGCTGTTATATATGTTAAGAGTGCTGATAAGGTATTTATAACAACCACCGAGAGTGAAAATAATCTCAGTGTAACGGGTGAATTTGCCGAGTCGGAGGACGGAATAGATGCGGTTATATTTGCTAAGGATGATATAACCTTAAATGGTGCGGGAACACTTAATATAACCAGCGTTTCCTCACACGGAATAGTCGGCAAGGATGATGTGAAGATAACAAGCGGTACCTACAATATCGAGGCTGCCAAGAAGGGTATAGATGCAAATGACAGCGTAAGAGTTGCTGACGGTGAAATTAATATTACCAGCGGAACTGACGGAATACATGTGGAAAATACAGATGATGAGACACTTGGATTCTTTTACGCCATAGGCGGTACCTTTAATATAGATGCAGGCTATGATGGCATAGATGCCTCCGGTGAAGCATACTTCTATGACGGCGAGTATAATATTACATCCGGTGGAGGAAGCGAGAACGGACCGGCTCATACGGAAGGCATGATGGGCGGCGGCTTCGGCGGACAAAACATGGGAGAACGTCAGGAATTTGAAAATGGCGGAACCTTTGATGGTCAGAAGCCGGAAGATATGGAAAACGGAAACTTCGGTGGCGGAAGAGGAAGACGCGGAGAAAACGGTATGGATGGACAGCAGGGCTTCGGAGGAGGTCCGGGTGGACAGATGCAGGATGGACAAATGCCGGATGGTTCTGACATGGGTGAGATGACACCTCCTGATATGTCATATGGTGAATTCCCTACTGATATGACACCTCCCGATATGGAAAACGGCGAACTTCCTGAGGATATGACTGCACCTGATATGCAGGCAGACGAAACCGAAGATTCAACCCTGGATGAAAATGAAGAGGCTTCAGTTGATGAAGAAAACGAGTATGACGCAGACGATTATCTTGAAAACTCTACCAAGGGCATCAAGGCAGACGGCGGAATATATATATTCGGAGGAAGCTTTGATATAGATGCGGCAGACGATACAATTCATTCGGATAATGTGGTAAATGTTGAAAACGGTACTCTTGAGCTTGCCTCAGGCGATGACGGAATACATGCGGATGTGAGCCTTATGGTAAACGGAGGAAAGCTTGATATAACAACAAGCTATGAGGGCTTGGAGGCTCATACCATAGAAATTAACAGTGGTGAGATAAGTCTTGTTGCTTCTGATGATGGCTTGAATGCAGGAGGAAGCACAGACGCATCACTTACGATAAATGGTGGAACACTCAACATATCAGCAGCAGGTGACTGCGTAGACTCAAACGGAACACTTGCGGTAAATGGTGGAGAAACCTATGTAAGTGGTCCAAACAACGGAGGAAACGGATCTATAGATTATGAGATGAACGGTTATATAACGGGTGGAACTTTCGTATCCGCAGGTGCAAGCGGAATGGCTATGAACTTCGGAGCTGATTCAACACAGTGCTCAATTCTTTATGAACTTTCAGGAAGTGCAGCAAGCGGAACAACCATAACCCTTACAGACAGTAACGGAAATGAAATCGTAAGCTACACACCTGATAAAGCCTTCCAGTCAATAGTTATAAGCTCACCTGACATAGAAAGCGACGGAACCTATACGCTTACAGTTGGTTCTGATACCTACACCATAGAAATGTCCGGTACCATATACGGTCAGGGCACCGGAATGGGTGGCTTCGGAGGCGGCCAAGGCGGAATGGGCGGCCAGGTAGCTCAGCTCCCGGCGCAGCGAGTGGCCGTATTCCTCGGCCTGCCGCCGGGCACGGCTCAGGTTGATCACGCAGTCGCCCAGGTTCACGCAGCCCATGGTGGGGTCGTATTCCCGCGCCAGCCGCTTCGGGCAGTCGCGGGCGGTCTTGCCGGCGGGATAGGCGACCGAGGGGAAGGACAGCACGTCCGTGACGCTGTCGATGTTCCGCGTCTCGCGATTCAGCGCGCGAATGGCCTCGTCGTCCACGATGCGTACGCCAAACCCGGCTTCCTCTATGCCCTCGGCCTCAAAACAGGCCCGGGCCACGCCGTCGAGTAATCCTTCCAGGTCGCCCAGATCTCCGGGCTCCGGAATCTCCCATTGAAGCTCAATCGCCATCGCTCGCGGCCTCCTTCGGCGCGTCCTCCGCCTGCGGGGGCACGGCGGCGGGCTGTGGGAGATCGGAAGAGCACACGTCTGAACTACAGTCACGATCAGATCTCGTATGCCGTC
>CALGGL010000280.1 GCA_937915975.1 uncultured Lachnospiraceae bacterium
TTCTCTATCCGTCTGTGAGTAGGCTTCTCTGCCGACTTTTTACTGTGCTTATCCGCACATATAAAATAAAAAACAGCAATAAGCTGTTCATTATATTTTTACAGTTTTTCTATATGAGATAACCATCCATCTATGGTCATCGTTTCCAGTTGCATACCTTCCATGACACTTCTTCCCCGAACTTGCTGTGATATCATTATCTTGTCTGACGGGGAAATGTTTTGCCATGCGGCTTTATACTTTTTATAATATTTGTAGAATTTTAGAAAATGAAAAAATGCATTTATATTTATGCTTCAATCCATAAATTCTTAATATTGCAGGAAATAAATAAATAATAAAAGGAGTTACTAAAGAAGTTCCTAAACTAACTAAAGAATCTTTGAATAAATGAATTTGAGTATTTTTATAAATTCCGCAAAAGCAAGTAACATAATACCAAAATAGGAACAAAAGAATAAAATTAATAATATAAAATAATAAAAATTTTATTTTAAGTGTATTTATTAATTCTATTTCTCTTTTATTTATATTTTTAATATTTCCTTCTTTTAATCCTAAAATATTTTTTTCTGAAAAACCCAAATATTTAATAAATGCCATAATAATTCCAGATGATATTGCAGAATAAACTGTTTGAGGTAATTGATAAATGATATTATATGAACCTTTATCTGTATATATTTTATGCATTGTTGAATCGGTGAAAAATAAGGCATTTACTGCTATTAATGAGGCAATATTGAATATAAATATTGATAATTTTATTATTTTTGAATTAAAGTCATCGGAATTATATATAAAAAATATTATATGATTTATTTTTATTAATGAAATATAATATTGTGTACATGTTCTTTTATCTTCAATTATAGCTTCTTTGTATTTTAAATCATTTAATTCTGAATTATTTAATTCTAATTTTTTATTTGATTTATCATTAAAAATGTGATTTGAATTTTGGTTCAAAGCAATTGTAGTATCATTTGATTTTCGCATTCTACGTTTTCTTTTTGATTTTTTTGACTTTGCCCCAGGAACAAGTTTATCATTTTTTTTGCGATTATTCTTATTCAACTGAATTGTTATTGCTCCTATATTATTATTATAATTATTGTTTTTATTAATAACATTTTTATGTTTAATTTTTGAAATAGTTTTTATATTATTATCAATATGTTTTTTTTTCTTGTTTTTTGTAGTATTTATATTATTATTAATTTTATTATTTGTATTTTCATTTCTATTTAAAATTTTCGATTTATATTCTTTAATCTTATCGATTAATTGATTAAAATATTTATAAATGTTATTATTAAATCAGTTTAATCAAGGATAAAGATTGTGTAAGGGGGACATTTTTATGACTTCTGAAAAGCTTGATATTCTAATGAAAATTACAGATACCAAAAACAGTGCATTGGGACGTGCTCTTTCATTTGATCCGTCCTATATAGGCAGAATACGTTCCGGAAAAAGAGGCATTCCAAAGCATATGCCGTTTGTTGAACCTGCTGCCGCATACTTTGCAAAAAACATAAAAACTGATTACCAAAAAAAGCTTGTCTCCGAAGTCGTATATGGCGGAAAGCCTATTCCTGATGACAAAAGCACGCTTGAGGCAATTATAATCAGATGGCTTAATGAAGATAATTCAACAAAAAATGCTATGGCATCCATCGATCTTTTCCTTCATGAGCTGGCTGCGGCAGGCAATCTTGAATCAATGGCTCCCGGTGTCAATATTACCTTAAACAACATTAGCGAGCACGAAGCATTTTCAACGCCTTTATACTTTTACGGAAATGAAGGCAAGCGAAAAGCTACCGAGATTTTTCTCAGCAAACTCTGTGCCGAAAAAAAGCCGCACACTCTGTTATTATTCTCGGATGAAGATATGTCCTGGCTATATGAAAATCCGGTGTTCGCAAAAAAATGGGCAGGTTATCTTTTCGAGCTATTATCCACGGGAAGCCATATAAAGATCATACATACAATAAACAGGAACCTGAACGATTTAATGGAAGCGATAAAAAACTGGCTTCCTCTGTATATTTCAGGCAATATAGAACCATATTATTATCCGCGACTAAGAGACGGTATATACCACAGGACTTTATTTTTAGCAGTTGATTGTTTTGCCGTTATATCTTCCTCAATCGGAAATAATACTGTCGATATGCCTAATCTTTTTATAGATGAACCAAATGCCATAAAGGGTTTTGAGATGGAATTTGACAACTACCTTTCATTATGCCTTCCTCTGATGAAGATATACAAAACAGCGGAGGCAGAAAAATTAAATGCATCCTTAACCAGATTTGCAAATTCAAATAACGAAGTTTATTATCTGGCAGCTTCTTACAATACTCAATTTTCTACGGACAAAGAAGCAGCAAACAATTCAGATATTTTTCCGGATAATTGTGATAACCTTATCAGAATAAACAGCGGAAGCAAAAAAATACCCGATAATATATCCATAATAGCCGGTATAGGAAACGGTGTACTTGTCATTACTGATAAGTTTATATTTGACACCACAGAGCCAAGCTTTACAATGACATTTTGTGAGTATCTATCCAAAATATAAGTCAAGAAAAATCATATGATTTTATTACGGGGAGGCAGCAAAATATGCAACAAAATCCAAACAATCCACAGCAACCGAATAACAGACCGACAGGCTATAATCAAATCGCTCAATATAACAGGCAGCAGGGCTACAATCAAAGCACTCAATATAACAGGCAGCAGGGTTACAATCAAAATATGCAATATAACAGGCAACCCGACTACAATCAGTCAAACGTTCGTAAGAAAAAAAGTCCGTTGGTCGGTATTGTCATCGGAATCACTTCTTTCATTGTGCTTTTAACTGTCTTTATCATAACAGCCTTTGCATTTCCGGGTTTTTTAATTAAAAAAGATAAATCCGACAATGACAAAAACAAAAATGAAAATATTACAAACACTGCCGATTCAACTGTTGACCCGAATACGGGAACCGAACAAACGGATACAACAACCGCACCGTTAGCCGAACCTTCCGATGATTGGACGGTTCTTATATATCTATGCGGTTCAAACCTTGAGTCGGAAAGCGGATTGGCAACCTACAATATAGATGAGATGATTGCCGCAGACATTACGGATTCAGTAAATATCATCATAGAGACCGGCGGTTCCTACAGCTGGGAGGTCGGAGAAGTCAATCCCAATGCCCTATGTCGCTTTGAGATGACGGATACAGGCCTCGTTCCTTTGGGTGAGGTTCCTCAGGCATCCATGGGTGCCGCAGATACACTTAAAGATTTTTTAAGCTGGGGACTTGATACATATCCGGCTAAAAAAAGTATGTTAATCATCTGGGATCACGGCTCGGAGCCTACAAACGGTGTAGCCTTTGATGAAGTATATAACTATGATTCTCTTTCATTGGATGAATTAAGATACTCTCTTGCTGCATCCGGAAAGCATATTGATATTATGGGCTTTGATACCTGTCTTATGGCTAATATTGAGACAGCCTCCGCCATAGGAAGCAATGCTTCATATATGATAGCATCAGAAGAAACCATACCGGGACCGGGCTGGAATTATACAGGCTTTATCAACTATATATGTCAAAATCCGACCTGCACTCCTTCAGAGCTCGGTGTAAATATATGTGACACATATTATAATAAATATGTAGACCTTGGAATGTCTGACGGAGTTACTCTTTCAGTTATTGACCTTTCGTATATTAATGAGCTTTCCAATGCATTTTGTGGACTTGGCAAGGTTTTCTACGACAGTATGTACGATACTGATGACATGACGGTAATCTTTCAGGCTATGCCTAATACCGAAACCTACGGCAATTATAAGCTTGATGACGGAAGCATGGTTTCGAACCTATATGACATAAGCGACTTTATAGACCAATCCGGTGGACTATTCGGTGATGCCGGAACCACATATAAGAATGTACTCGATAAATGTATGCTGTATCAGGTCAAGGGTAGTGCAAGAGCTTACTCTTCGGGACTCGCCTTTTATTTCCCTAACTACATTAATATTTCAGAGCTTGACAGCTACTCTGAGGCTGTGGATGATATTCCTGCCACCTGCTGGTATGTAGCCTTTATCGATGGTTTGTACGATGAGTGGGATGCGCCTGATTGGGTAGAAAGTTCTATGAACTCATCCGGTGAGGTTATACCTCCGGATCCTGTGGTTTTTGAAGAAGATATGACTATATCCTACAATGTACATTTAACCGACGAAGGATATGCTCAGCTTGACATTACCGGAGGCTTAGACTATGTTGCAGTTGTAGATATGAAGCTTTACTACATGGCCGATTCCGATCCGATTCCTATGCAGATTCTATGGGGAAGTGATGATAAGCTGGAAAAAATCGGTCCGGGAAGCTATGTAGACCGTCTCGAATTGGAATGGTTTAAAGCAGACGGATTTTACGATATAGCTATGCATGGAATAGAATATACCCCTGAGTATAACCTTTATTCCGTACCTATTCTTCTCAATAAAACTGCTATGCAGCTTTTGGTCTACTTTGACAAACAAACAGGTGAATATAAGATGCTGTATGCTTATAGCTTTGACGATAATTTGGAAAATGTATCAAACCGACAGGGTACTGCTCTTAAAGTCGGTGACCGAATAGAATTTTTGATGGAAACAACCGATGCAAACGGAGATTTCTTCTATTTAAATATGGGGGATACCGTATACTCCGAGGACTACCAGATAATAACCCGAGAGCCGTTAATTTCGGATATATTTCAGGATTCATATTCTGCCCAGTTTTATTATGTATTTGAGATAACAGATGTACAAGGCAACAAATTTGAAACCGAGGGAGCCTTGGTTACTATATCTGCAGGTGTGGTAACCGATGTAACGATTCAATAAGGTCACAATAACGTGTCTGAATAGAATAAACAGGTATTCAGACACGTTAATGACTAACTAAAAAGATGCGTCACCGGTTTTTGAACTGATGACGCACCTTTTTAATTCCTATATTTTTTATTCTGCTTTTTCCGGATAGTATTTATCGTAATTTACTATCTCGTCGATAAGCTTTTCAAGCTTTTCATCCATTTCCTCATCATTGAACTGGCAGGTACCAACCTTTCTGTGTCCGCCACCGCCATACTTAAGCATAAGGCTTCCTACATCAACATGAGATGTCTTATTGAGGATGCTGTAACCTACTGCTGCAGAGCATCCCATACCGCCCTTACCATTTACAATCCATACAGATATATTCTGATCAGGATACATACTGTAAATCATAAATCGGTTACCGGTATATATAGGATCAACGCCTCTTAAGTCTGAAATAATAACATCTTTCTCAACTCTTGTATGAGCGGTTACCATCTCCTTGAACTTAGCTGTCTGCTCATTATATACATCTATTCTTTCCTTAACATCAGGAAGATTAAGTATCTCCTCAGTTGTCATAGTTCTGCATGCATCAATAAGCTCTTCCATAAGCTTATAATTAGGAATAGTAAACTGACGCCATCTTCCAAGACCTGTTCTCGGATCCATAAGGAAACCTATAAGTATCCAACCGGTTGGATTAAGTACCTCGTCAATTGTAAGATTACCCGAATCAACCTTGTCAACAGCCTCCATCATCTCGTCAAGATGTGAAAACTTCTCAGCACCACCATAATATTCATAAATAATTCTTGCACAGGAAGGAGTTACTCTGCTCTCCCCTTTATACTTGCCCTCAAGCTGATTTCTCTCAAATTCGCTTGAATGATGGTCAAACCAAAGTCCACAGCCCTCAACAAAAGGAACATTGGCAAGGCAGTCATTTTCATCAACCGGAATGAGTCCATCCTGCAGATCCTTCGGATGAGCAAACTTCCAACTATCTATGATACCTGCCTCCTTAAGAAGAGCACCACATGCCAAGCCGTCAAAGTCAGAACGTGTAATTAATCTCATTGTATATCCCCCTTAATCGTATTTAACAATTAGTTATTTTTCGTCAACCTATTCCTATAATATAATATTTTTGCTTCCATTTCAAGAAATATCTGATTTATAAAAGTTTTTTTCTAAGATGTAAACTTTTTCATCCAACATAATACGTCAAATTCAAAAATGTATTTTTACAGCCCTGCCAAAACTGGCACGTTTCGTGCTGTTTTTGGCAAGATAACTTATAAATAAATCAAGTTTTTCTTTTACTTTTATTGTATAATAATCGCATGAAAAGGAGGTCTATATGAATAATATTAATCCAAATCAAAATAAAAGAAACAACAATGTACAAGGTGACAGGTCACGTACCGGTCTTACTGTTACTCTGATATTTTTAATTCTCGCCAATTTAATTGTACTGACAATACTTATTGTAGCTTTGGTAAAGAAGAAAAAAGATAATTCCTTATACAGTTAACTATGTCCCGTCCGGATATTGGTGAAACACCTACGTCAGCAACCACCAATTTGGAGTGGAACAATCAAACAATTACAATTACCTTCCAAGGTTATGAATGTACTCCTTCATACGGTGAAGAAACTATAGAAGCAAGAGAAAACGGCGAGTACCATTATCATACCAATTCCGACAGCTTAGTGTATACTTTATATGTACCTGCTGATTATGATGGACTGGTTATCAGTGTTCCAAGAGAAGGCTATACGGAGGCATACTACAATGCCGCTCTCATTGACGCCATCAATTCTCCGGTTTTGGGTCCTGATAAAAAAGGAATTACCTATAATCCGGATCAGCTTATATTTTTCAGAGTAAATGAAAATATCAGATAATTACGGAGGAAAACATGGATAATAACAATAATAATCAACAGGGATACGGTAATTCCGGTTATGATAACAGCTATAATGACGGTTACGATAACAGCTATAACAATGGTTACGATAACAGCTATAACGGCGGTTACGATAACAGCTATAACGACGGCTATAACAATGGATACAACGGAAATTATGGAGATGATTATAGTAACGGCTATAACAATTATGATCCAAATTACGATAATTATTACCAACCAAAAAGAAAAACCGGTCTTACCGTCGCTATAATTTCAATCATTGCAGTTATCATCACAGCTGTAACAATATTAATCATAGTATTATCAAAGGGCGAAAAAAAAGAAGGCACTACAGATGCTTCCGGAACCGCAACGGCAGCTTCTACGGAAGCCATTAGCACCGATGCAGCTTCAACAGAATCCACAACAACAGAAGCCATTACTGAAGCCACAACAGAAGCTCCGGCACCGACACCATTTGCAGAGGCAAACGGATATTCTTGGAGCGATCCTTATGCGGGACTCCAGCTTACTTCTTATCCATATGCAGCTTATGATGCAACAGGAACCAAGCTTACAGACGATGAAATCGTCTTTGATAATATAACCGGAAACTACACTTTTGATAATATCACCAAATCCGTGCCGGATGCAAACGGCTATGTAACCGTAACGGTACCATATACTATTACAACTCATATAAGATTAACCGCCAAAGAAACAGTAACTGCAAGCTATAATGCAACCGCTTATAACAGGCTTTTGAACTATTCGGATTATTATACCGGTACACAGATTAACCAGGGATGGGACTATAACACAGGTAACTGGGCAACTGATTATGTTTATACAGATATAACATACAATAACCAAACCGTTCGAATAGGTGTACTTGTTACCGAAGAATATAATTATCCCGAATATTCATTTGTTGAGCAAAATGATGCAGGCTGGGTATATGATAGCACTACAGAAAGAAAAACAACAATTAACTTTTATATCCCTGCCGATTATGATGGTTTGGTATTAAGCATCCCTAAAGAAGGTTATACGGAAGCATGGTTTAATGCAGACAGCACCGCTGATGGAACACAAACCTATAACATCCTCGGTCCGGACGAATGCGGATGGACCTATACACCGGATCAGCTTTACTTCTTCAAGGTAAATGATTATATAAGATAGTTTAACTTAACGAAAACAGGAAGGTTTAAACCTTCCTGTTTTTTGTTTATGATGCTATTTTTTCCAACTTTTCTTTTACAGCTTCCTCAATAAAACTATTGAGACTTTTGTTATGAGTTATTGAATAAATCGCAGCTTGTCTGTGAAGTTCACTTCCAATCCTTATATTAAGGCTTCCCTTATATGCTTTTTCAGGCTCAATTCCCTCTTCCTCACACAAACTTAAATATTCATCTATTGCATTATGAAAATCATCTATTAACTCTGTTCCATTTTTTCCTTCATATGATATTAACGAACTTATACCTTGTACTTTTCCATAAAAAATTAAATCTTCTTCTGAAAATTCAACGCTTCCTATATAATCTTTATATTGAATAACACTATTCATATCAATCCCTCCTGTTCTAATTTTTCTATTAATTGTTTAACCTGGTATTCTAAAAGCTCCTTACGTGGATGTGGTTTATGAAGTAATATCTTACTTTTATATAAATCACTTTCAAATATTACTCTTGACCCACTTGTTTTTCCTTTATTACTTT
>CALGGL010000281.1 GCA_937915975.1 uncultured Lachnospiraceae bacterium
CCAAAGCTCCGAGCATCAATTCCTCAGAAACTTCGTTAGCACCACCTTCTACCATTGTAAAGCCGTCTTTAGTTCCGGCAACAACGATTTCAAGATCGCCCTTTTCAATCTGTTCCTCAAGGTGTTTCAGACATTCCATATAGGAAGTTCTGTTTTCGAGCCCGGTCAGACCGTCAATATATGCCTGTCCCTTTACAATACTTATCTGTCTGTCATACCAGTCCGCACTAAAATCTACAGCAACTATTCCGGCAACCTCATGTTTGGAATTAAACACCGGTGAATAAGCACTGTAAAACCTTCCCCAATCATCCTCATAGGGTTCACTATCTACAGAAGGCTCTCCCAAGCTGGCACGATAAAGCGCATCGGTATATACAATCGGTTCTCCGAACTCACCCGGATCATCTATGGTCGGATCTACGGTAAAAACAAATTTTTTATTGCCCATATCACGGATACAATATATGTATTTTAAATCAATATTATCCTGATAATAGGTTAAAATGCGCAGCACTTCCTGATATTCCGGAGTATCCTTATCCCCTGCCTCCAGTACTTCAAGTGCGTCACCATCCAGCATAGCAGCTGCTGTATTGGAGATATCAAGCATACGATTGCGAATCATAGTACGGATAGCATTGCTTGACTGCCTTGTCAGTATTATACCTAAAGTTACATTTAAAACCAGCAAAAAGAAACCTATTATTATCAAATATTTACCTGTGCGATGTAAATTATTTTTCAAACTTTTCCTCTAATAAATCGATATATTTATTATCTTTAAAGCGTTTTTCAAACTCATCAACAGGAAGCGGTCTGTCAAAGAAAAAGCCCTGTGCTATGTTGCAATTATTGTTTCTTAGTATCTCTATCTGTTTCATGGTCTCAACACCTTCGGTAATACAATTAATACCTATATCGTGAGCCATTGATACAACAGATTTATATATCTTTTCTGTGGTATCCGTCTCGTCATCATCCTCAACAGGAAGAAGGCTCCTGTCAACCTTAAGCACATCCCACGGAATCGATCTGATAAGATTAATCGAAGAATAACCGTTTCCGAAATCATCAACAGAGGTATATATGCCCTCCTGCTGCAGGCTTTTGACTATTCGTTTCAAATCCTTAAATTCCACATCCGTGGTTGTCTCTGTAAGCTCAATTTCTATATAATCATGCGGTACATTATATCTATCAATTATCTCAAGTATATGTGTCGTCAAATCCACATCTATCAGATGCTTTCTTGAAAAATTGACGGATATGCGGACAACCTTTTTGCCCTCATCCAGCCATCTTCTTATGTCACGGCAGGCAAGCTCAAGCATATGAAAGTCAAGCTTACATATATCCATATTCATTTCAAGTACAGGGATAAATTCCATAGGCATAACTGTTTTTCCGTCACTTATCCACCTGCAAAGAGCTTCCGCACCTTCAATTTCCCCGGTAAATACATTTATCTTAGGCTGATAATATGCATGTATTTCATCAGAGGCTATCGCTTCTGCAAATCTCTTTCTGACCTGCATAACCCTTTCACGACCGCTTGAAAGCTTTTTATCATAAAATACAGGGCTGATGTCCATCTGCTTTGCCATCTGGAGTGCAGGATAAATTCTCTCCATAATCTTGCCCGGATTGGATACTTCAAAATCATCAGGTATTATAAATGCGCCAACCCTCGCCGATACTATTACACGTTTAGTATTTCCGCTTGCCTCATCATAGGAAACAGGTGCACCCGAAAGCAATTTAAATATATGCTCAGACATTTCATTTTCAAACAACATAACGAAATTGTCACCGCCCATACGGCACACTATACCGTTATCGCCGACAGCCTCGTTTAACAAATTAAAGAAATTTCGAAGAACAACATCTCCGTTTTCCTTACCTATGTCCTGATTTATAATGGAAAAATGTTTAAGATTAAAGCATGCTGAGACATAGCCTTTAAGATTATTTTTCTGATTTAATCTTTCAATGTTTTGCATAAAATAACGAATATTAGGATAATTGTCATCATCATAGTATGCAAACTTATACATGGTATTTTGTAAACGGTTTCTGGCAACTAAGCTTAGAACCATACGAAGCACTATATCCACCTTTTCAAGTTCTTCATCATCAAGCGGTTCCTCATCCTTTGCCATATATATAGTTCCTATAATTACCGCATATGCAGGCGTAACCACTCTGTTCCTTAAAACTACAACCTCGCCCTTTCCGTTATCAAAGTCAACAAGGATTTCACCTTTTCCTTCCTGTTCGTGACGAGGATTGGTATAAAACTCCGTAACGCCTTTAGCAAGCCGAAACATAATACAAAATTCCGACAAAAGCTCTATAAATTTTTCCCTGTCAAAATTATTGGCCCTGCTGGTATAATCAGATATCTTCTCAAGTAATTCATAATATTTCTCTCTTTTAGTATCGTCCATGAAATGCCCCCTTCTCATCCCGATTATACTCATTATTATAACACAATCCGATAACAATCATCAATAATTCTTGAAAATCGAGTAGGGAAGATGAAATCGCACCCTACTCGCCGTGCGAGCCGCCGGTCAGCTTCAGCTGACATATTCCTTTCGGAGGCTCTGTACATAATAAAAAAGGCGGCATTCATACAAGCATAATGCCACCTTTTTCTTTATTGTGTAATTTCATCTATTCTACAACCAATAGATTTAATTTATTTTTTTGCTAATACCGTAATCCAAGGCTTTGACTTATGATGATCAACCTTAATCTTGGAAAATCCTGCCGCCTTAAGTGCTTCTTCTATCTCATCAGACGTATGAGCCTTCATACCTTCGATGATTTTTTCAAATTTAATGCTTGCCTTGTCTGTGCCGTCGGATTAATTTACAATCATAAAATATCCACCCGGTTTTAATATCCTCGCTACTTCGCCGAAGCATTTTTCAAGTCCCGGCCAAAAATAAATTGTTTTAAATGCCGTTGCAAGGTCAAATTTGCCCTCTTCAAGAGGAAGCTTGGAAACGTCACCTTCTTTTACGATACATCTTCCTGCTTCTATCTCCTCTTTATTGTATTCAGTTGCTTTTTCAACCGAAAGCGGTGAATAATCGATAGCAGTTACATTTGCATCACTATATTTTTTAAGCAGTTCTCCCACATTTCTTCCGCCGCCGCATCCAAGCTCTGCAATCTCCTTTGGTGCAATCTTGGTCAAATGAGAAAGTCCCCAGTCAGCCATCTTTGCGTGACCACTGTTCATCCCCTTTAGCATCATTTTGCCGAGTGTACCCTCCGGCTTTCTTGTCTGACTCACATAATCTTTAAATAATCCCATTTTTTCTCTCCTTATCTATAATTAAAATCAAGTCATAAATAACGTTACTTAAACTCAATTTTTATTATCTTCATATAAACCATCTTGTCACAAAATTTTAT
This sequence comes from uncultured Lachnospiraceae bacterium, assembly GCA_937915975.1. Classification (GTDB taxonomy): domain Bacteria; phylum Bacillota; class Clostridia; order Lachnospirales; family Lachnospiraceae; genus Coprococcus_C. The sequence continues at coordinate 3,430 of CALGGL010000281.1, forward strand.
CATCGTTCTGTGCACGCCCTTCACATCATCATATATGTCTCTGTAGCCGCGCATATAACTCTTAGCCGAAACGGAATCAAAATTATCGCTCCATCCTTCAAGTTCCTTATAATCCTCAACAGAAAAGAATGCGCCGACATCACTTATACCCGCTTCCTTAAGCCAGGTCTTTGTCATCATCTTTGCACCCCTCTTATTGCATGAATCAAATACCAGTACACCCTTTGGAAATTTTTCAGCCATAGCCGAAAAAAGCTTTTTCAAAACCTCTGTCTTGAAATAATAAAATACTCCCGCAGCATAAAATACCGCTCCGTCACCGGCATCTATCTCATCCATCCAGCTATAATCATTTAAATCATAAGCCAGATTTTTTTCTCTGTCTCCGGCAGGAAGAAGCTCATTTCTTATAGCTATAACATCCGGCATATCGATATTATATCCCTTACAGGTTCCGTTATCGCACTTTCTGAATGTATCATCCAAGCCACAGCCAAGATTTACCACAGCTGCATTTGGGTGCTTTTTAAGATAATCCTTTACCTCCCACGCAAGGTCGTATTGTCTTTGGGCAACCTCAAGGGCACCAAAAAGCCCTATGCCCTTTTCCATCTTTTTTCCTTTTTCGGAAAAATCATAATCCAGCATGTTACAGATACGATTTGCCTCCTCATCCTTAAAAAGATGCGGAAAATTATCCGAGCAGAGCTTTCTGCCATATAACGGAATAATCAAAGTCTCCTGCACGGTATTTTTTTCAATATGATATTTCTCCATAATCAAAGCCTCCATATATGTTAGTTTTAACTAACTGCAAACCCAAAAAAATTCATCTACTTACCCTTTCGTAGATGCAAAAAAATTATAACACTTATTTTTATTTCTTTCAACATCATTACATCCGATCTATAATATTACCCACTTTTTCCTTTAGATTGTCTAAAGCGACATCCCTTTTTAAAGCCTCCTTGATATCCATTTCTTCGGGTGTGATTTGATAGCATTCATCAATCCCGCAAGCTTTAAGCTTTTCTACCGAATCCTTATCAACCAGACCGCCAAACGCAATTACTTTTTTGCCATACTTCTTTGCATATTCCGCAACACCCACAGGCACTTTACCCATGACAGTCTGACTATCCAGTTTTCCCTCACCCGTTATCACAAGGTCAGCCTCTTTAACCCTCTTGGCAAATCCGTTTTCGTTAAGCACTACCTCTATACCGCGCTCTAATTTTGCTCCAAGAAATGCCTGAAAGGCAAATCCGAGTCCGCCTGCCGCGCCTGCACCGCTTGCGGATGCATCTGCTTTTGGATAATACTTTTTAACAATATCCGCATATTGCTTCATCCATGCATCCATATCATTTGCCTGCTCATATGTTGCTCCCTTTTGAGGTGCATATACCATACTGCTGCCACTATCACCATATAAAGGATTTTTCACATCACATACTATTCGAAATTCACAATCATACAGTTTATCCGTAACATCTTCATCAGATATGCTCACTGTATCTCTTAAGGCTGTTGCTCCAAACAAGACCTCGCTTTTATCTTTGCGAAGGAAATGAAATCCCAACGCCTGAAGCATACCTATACCCGCATCATTTGTTGCGCTTCCTCCAATTCCTATTATGAAGCTTTGACATCCCTCATTTATGGCATCAAGAATCATCTCGCCAACTCCATAGGTGGTAGTATAAAGCGGATTCTTTTTTTCTTCCGGAACAAGTGTAAGACCTGCAGCCTTTGCCATTTCCATAACCGCACATCTTTTACCATCCTTATTATAAATGCCATAGGAAGCTTCAACCTTTTCACCTATAGGTCCTGTAACACAGATTTTTCTTATCTTATAATCATGCATAGAAAGTAATGCCTCGGTCAATCCTTCTCCGCCATCTGCGACTTCAAAAACCTCGGTATTTTCATCTTTGTTATTATTTAAAATTGCTTTACGTACAGCGTTTCCGGCTTCAAGGGATGTGAGACTCCCCTTGAAGGAATCCATTGCTATCAGTATATTCATATGTTTTCCTTTACTATCTCAAATCTCAATATTTTTATTTATTATCTGAATAAGCATATCATACTCTGTCTTTTCCTTTATGTTGAAATTCCACTTTAAAAATCTTTCTTCGGGCTTATATTTTTCTCTTGTATATTTTATACATTGATAGGCTCCCTCGATATTTCCTGCCTCCGAATATTCATTACCGAAAATCACTGTCTTATTTGCGGAATCAATAAGTATGTTTACTATAACAGGTATAAGCTCATTATTTATCTGTGCCAAATACGCTTCGGTTTTTTTAGCAATCTTTTGTGCATCAAAAATTCCGGCATCAATTATACTTTGGGAAACCGAATTAATAAAAAAAGATATCACGGATAAAAGTTGACTGAAAACTCCGTTACATAAGATAATGTCAATGCTCTCTCCTGTCAAATAATCTTCAAGCTCATCCATATCAGAAATCATACGCTCTTTTAAATCATCAAGCATATCAGAAATCTTTTTATCATACTTTTCATCGGTAAATTCTTTTCCCTCTGACCTTACATAAGAAAGAAGCTCGTCACAAAACGATTCTATATCTTCTTCGTAAAGTCCGTTTACGGAAAGTCTTTTTATTTCCGTCTTTTCCACAGCCTCATCGCTAAGACGTGCCACTCCTTCCCTCATCGCTTCCTCGTCTACATCAATAAGAGTTATGTCTGAAAACGAACAGATAAGCTTGTTAACATCTATATCATTACATCTTCCCGCACCTACTATGGCAAGCTTTTTCCCCGGATATGACACCACTATATCTGTAAGACTCTCTCGATAATCCTTCCAATCTAAAAATGCCCCCCTCATTATGAACTTATCTTTCAACTGCCTGTATATACTCATATTACTCCAAATATTTTTCCTTAAGTTTTCTTTGTTCTTCCTTGCTTATATGTAGACCAAATGTTATAAAGCTCTCAAAGCTTCCAAACCTATCATCAATCTCTTTATATAATGTATCCAGATAGTCCGGTTCGGCACCAAATAAAAACCGTAGTGCCTCCTCGGATTTTTCAGATTTAACACCTGTCATATTTTGAAGCATATTAATAAGTGAATTTATATCCTCTTTAAGATACACATTGGTTTTAAGATAATCCTCTTTTATTACCTCTTTATCCACTCCCAAAATCTCTTCAACTATCACTGATGCAAAGCCTGCTCTGTCCTTACCTGCCGTACAGTGCCACAGCACTCCTTTATCCCTATCCTCAAGTAACAGCCTTACAAACTTTTCGTATTGGGAAATCGGAAAATCTCCTCCTACAAATCCGATATATGTATTACACATATATGCCTTGGCTTTTTCCGGTTCCATCATAAGCATTTCCATTGCCTTCTCATCAGCATCCTTTTCTCTTGTAACACCTGCTGTGAGACTTTCAATTATCGGAAGATGATAATAATCAATCTGTCCAATAGCAGGATCGGGCTTTTCTTCCTTTTCCTTATCCGTACGGAAATCAATTATAACATCTACACAATCCGAAAGCTTCTTTAAATCATTTACACTTGCCTCAAACAAATGTCCGCTTCTTATAAGCTTTCCTTTTTTTATACTTTTATTATCCTTTGTCACCATTCCGCCAAGATCTCTGGTATTGTGCAGGTTCTCAAATTTTAAAAGAATACTCTCGTTCATATCATTTATCTCTCTTCAAAAATTATAAAGGATTGCGATTTGACTAGTTTTCCATCCATCCCGCCTATCTCAAATATTTTCTCATGCCCGCTTACATCAACACCGGTTGAAACCGCCTTGTTTATTGGATTTACCAATATAATCAGACTGCCTCTTTTATAGACAAAGGCTTCATCCTTTTTACTGCAAATAACTTCAAATGAACCGTCCGCCTGCAGGTCCTCATACTTATGTCTTAAAAAAAGTATCTTCTTCACAGTATTTAAAAGCGAAGCTTCATCTTCAATCTGCTTTTCCACAGATACTGCGGCTTCACTCTCATCAACCGGCAGATATAAAAGCTTCTTTTCCGCTGTTGAAAATCCGTCATTTAAACCATTATTCCACTGCATAGGCGTTCTGCTTCCGGTACGTGTATATCCACCCTCCTTCGATGGCATATCAGGTATATATCTCATACCAATCTCATCGCCATAATATAAAAACGGTACTCCGGGCATGGTAAATAAAAATGCATATGCAACCTTCAATTCATCTTCACTTAAATTAAAGCTTGGTCTTATCGTATCGTGATTACAGGTCATAAAGCTTATATATCCTTGATCTTTGGTAAGATTATATTTTGTGAGATAGTCCTCCAAAAATCTGTTTATATCACCATCCGCATCACTCTTAAAATAGCTGTTATCAACTTCATTTGATTCATAATCTCGCATAAGTGTATTGTATCCGTTATGCATATGATCAAGATAAAAATCCATGTCAAAACCTGCACTGTTTACAGCAAGGCGCGGATTGCTCCACTCGGAAACCATAGCAGCCTCAGGATATTCATTATCAAGCATAGCTCTTATATCACGCCATACCTCACAGGTGCCGGACTTATCCTCATCATCATCCTTAACAAGTGAGTCAGCCATATCCACTCGAAAACCGTCACAGCCCATATCAAGCCAGAAACGCATAACATCCTTTATCGCCTCTCTGGTTGCAATCGCATCTTCCTCATACATACCCGTCTGCCAGCTTTCCTTCTTTTCCTTCCATCCGTAATTAAGTGCAGGCTGGCACTTAAAAAAGTTAAGCATATATGTACCGTTTCTTTCGGTTTCACCGCCTATATACGGATGATTTGCTATACCCTTAATCCAGAAATCAGTCCAAATGTACCTGCCTGAATATTTATTTTTAGTTGTTTTTCCACTTTCTTTAAACCATATATGTTCCTCGGA
>CALGGL010000282.1 GCA_937915975.1 uncultured Lachnospiraceae bacterium
TGAGGAGGGAAATGAACATACGTATTTCTTCCCGGTGTGGATCACCGGCGACTCCTACGGCCTGTGGACCTGGCTTGACGGAAGCGATCAGGTGCAGGTCAAAGGAAGCAAGTACCTGAACGCCGACGGGGACCATGAGAAGTACACACAGGAGAACGGGAACCAGTATATTTCACCGGCAGATGAGGAAGAGCAGGTGCGCTTCCTCTGGAGCGTGCGCGCTGACGAAGGAGAAGGGCCGAAGGCGCTGCTGCGCCTGAGTGCCGGGGAAGGTGAGGAACCGGATGACCCCGAGGCGGAGATTGCCGTTTACATGGAAAAAGGAACGGACAGCTGGGCACATAAGGTAGAGCTTGTGGCCGGGGAAGCTGAGGGCGATGTATGCGTGGAAGTGCGCCTGCAGGTCTGGAACGCGGAAGGCGGGGAAGACGGTGAAGGCGCATGGGAGGAATGGGCCTATGATGAAAAATGGCTGACCATCCGGGAGTCCTACGGGGAAATCGAGCCGGTGGATATCGATGACCACATGGTACCGGGCACGTCCGAGGACATATGCGCGTTATACCGCAGCTATTATAGTGACGATGAAGGCGAACACATGGATGAGCCGGAAGATGTCAGGCTGCGCTGGGAGTACGATGAAGGACAGGTGAAGGTCGAATACATCTTCTATGATGAAGAAGAAGACGAAGAGATAGATGGGGAAGAATAGGAAAAGAATATAGTGATAATGGTAAATCAGTATATGAAGGAATATATTTATTAAGAAAAAGAGGTGTTAAAGTTGGCTAAGAAACCGCTGTCTACAGGAAAACAGTTGCTGGTAATATTGATTTTGTCTATATCCTTGGTTATGTTTGGTGTCAATATTGCATTTACGATTAAGTACATATGGTTTAAGAATAATAGATTACTAAGATCAATCATTTATTTGATTGTTACAGGTGCCTCATCATATGTATCATTGATGATTTTGCTAAAAAACTATAAAAGAAATAAAAAGAAAAAAACTACTATGTGGTATGTGGATAAAATTATTGCTGCATTTATTCCGACCTTAATCATGACAGCAATTGTATTAATTGGAATTGATGACTTAGTAAATGACAAGCTTTCATTGGCAATTGTCGGATTTATCATGTTTCCGTGTATAGGTATTCTTGTAACTCCAAATATTATCAGATATGCATTAAATGATATGAAGAACTGGAAAGATATATTTTATAAAAAGGGAAATCTTCATACTTTTGAGGATTCTGAAAATTTTTACAATGTTAAACCACCGGTGCCGTTTCAGAGAAAATTATATTTTGCTGTGATTAAAGATCAGGTTTTAAATTTAGGTACAGTTGTCTTTCTTATGATAGGCTTTGTGTTGTTTGCAATGATTTTGGTAACATATGAATCGGATGGGAATTATAAGGGTAGAATCATTGCTTCGATAATTCATGTAAGAGCAGAGAGAGCAGCAGGACCGTTAGCTTTTATTATGCTTTTTTTCATTGTATTCGGTATACCTATAATGGCGTATTACATAACAAATACTGTATATAAATTAAGAGTTGTCCGCCGTCATGAATACATTGCCTACCATGCGATTGTAAAAGAGGTTAAAACATATAAATTACTGATAAGACATGGTGGCAGAGTGTACAAATATGATTATTGTACCTGTGTTGGTATACGCGAAAAGAAGGTTCATGATACGAAAGCGATTCTTGTATTTATACCTGATGATTTGTTTTTGTTTCCGGATAAGGAAGCAAATGGGAAATGAAACAAAGGATTTATAGAATAGCAACAGAGTTTTGAAGGAGGACATTGTTATGGATCAGATATGGGTTGATATGTATAATGCCGCTAAAGCGGTTTTGGGTGGAAAAAGAATTTCAGATTATGTTACGGCAGGAGAAGTATCAGCGGCTGTTCGGTCAAAATCAGGAAAAATATACGTTGGTGTATGTATTGATACCTGCTCGACGCTTGGAATATGTGCTGAAAGAAATGCAATTTTTAATATGATTACTAACGGAGAATATGAAATTGACAGAGTACTTTGCATACCGCCTAATGAGGGAAAGGGTGCACCATGTGGAGCATGCAGGGAACTTATGGTACAGCTTATGCCGGGCAGATACAAAGATATTGATATTATGATTGATTATTCGAAAGGTCTTGTTATGAAGCTTGGAGAGCTAACCCCGGAGTGGTGGATAGATTAAAGTTACTGTTCGGAGGAGGATAAAAAATGGATGACTTTAGTACATATCAGGGAACACTTGATATTTTTAAAAAAGAAAATTGCGTAGGCGAATCAGAAAACTGTATAATCGGAGCTATTGTAGATTCATCAAAGAGTACAGAATTTACTGCATCGATGGTTGGATATGGAGCCATGGGTCCGGCAGGATATGTAGTCGGAAAAATAGTCGGACAAGAAAGAGATTTGAGGATAAGCAGAATTAATGACTATATTTTTGTGCTGTTAAATTTTACGGAAAACGGAGTTGGAATTATGCCTTTGCTTGGTACCTGTTTGAAAATTAATCCGAAAAAATTAGAGCCATGTTATGATGGATTTGTTTTTTGCAGCTATCAGGAATTATCAGATATATCCGCAAAAAACTATTACGGAATCAGAAAAAGTGTAAAAACTATTACGCTTACATTTTCTGATAAGAACATACTGTGTTTTACAGCAAATATGGTTGAGGAAGCATTGCCTTATCAGGAAAACAATATGAATATATTTGTGGGACGATATCAAAAATAATACGCTTGATAGAATGACCGGAAAAGTTTAACAGAAATATAGAAGTGTAGATTTTCAGAGTTAAGAATAGAAGGTGAGAAAAATGTCGGTAACAGATAAAGCTTTACTTGTTATAGATATGCAAAATGATTATCTATGGGATAAAAGAAAATCCATGTTTACTTATGATACGGATAAACTTGTAGACGATGTAAATCAGGCTATTTTGACATATAAGGATAAAGGATATGACATTATTTATATCAAGCATATTCTGCCTAAAGTAATGTGGGGAGTAGGTTTTTCAATCAAAGGTACTGAGGGTGCCGAAATTTATCCCGGACTTAATTTAGTTTCCGAATTAGTTTTTGAGAAGAAGCATTCTGATACTTATACAGCAAAAGATTTTAGGCAACATATGGAAAAACAGGGATATAATGAGGTTGTCCTTTGTGGTCTGGATGAGTGCGGATGCGTTGGAGCCACAGCAAAAGGTGCAGCGAGAACAGGAGTTAAAGTATTTATGCTGAAGGACTGCATAGGAAGACGGTTCCCGGATGAAAAGGTACAAAAAATGAGAGCGGACTTAAAAGCGTTAGGTATTCAATATATATAGTGGTAATAGAATAAGTTTTAGGATTATTTAAAAATAAATTGGGAGTTGTGGAGGGTTTGGAATATGGATTTAAAAGATGTTAGTGCACAGTCAGCCGAAATAAGAAGCCGTTATCACGAATTGGAAAAGAAGATTCACGGTTCCGTCTGGTCAGTGGAGGAAGATGCGTTAGCTTTCTTAACTGATGCAGGATTGGTCGGAAGACTAACGATGGATAATCAGGGACGTTGGCCAAGTGAAGATCAAGAACTGCTTCCTTCTAAGATTGGGGAATGTGTTTGGTGGCTGGCTGTTCTTGCCGAAAGAATGGAGTACGATTTTGAGGATTGTGTAGAGCAATTCCTTAATGAACGGTTGACAGCTTTAGAGTGACAAATCGGGATTTATGGAGGTTAAAAATGAGCAAACTGATTAAAGATTATTTGTTATATACTTTTGCAATAATGTTGTTTTGTTGGGGAGCCTGTGTGATATGCAGCCTAAATGATGTTTCATTAGATAACAACTATCTGTTATATATACCATATCTGTCAGGCGGGTGGTCTCCTACTATCGCTTCTTTTATAGCATTAAAGAAAAACAAAGAAGTTTCAGGTCTTAAAGAATGGTTAAAAAATATTTTTGATTTTAAACATAATATTTTTTCTTATTTATTGGTCTTAGTTTTAGTAATACTGTTCTTTTTGCCGCAATGTCTGATTTCAGGCTACGAAAGCGGCGCACCGCTCTATGCTGTCATAGTTATGATTCCTATGATGCTATTTGGCGGCGGACTGGAAGAAGCAGGCTGGCGGTATATACTTCAACCGGAATTAGAGAAAAAGTGCAGCTTTACCTTATCAACTATAATAGTCAGCGTTATTTGGTGGCTTTGGCATATGCCTTTGTTTTTTATAAAAGGAGTAGCTCAATATGGTCAGGATTATCTGGCATTCGGACTTAATGTTCTTGGACTGAGCTTCGCTTTGGCAAATATAAGAAAGAATACTGACAGTGTGTGGTTGTGTGTATTGTTCCATTGTATTGTAAACTCGTTATCCGGCATCTATATCGTCAATGGCAATATATGGGGAAATGTAGCCGCAGCCATAATTTTAATATTGTTTTCTTATGCTATAACTAAAATAAACAGTATAAAGAAAATATTTAGTTGAATAAATTCCAGTCTGCAGAGCTGTTAAAAGAAAGATAAACCTAAATACATTTTTGATGGGAGGCATTATTATATGGATCAATTTTTGTCAGTAGAAGAAGCGGCAAATACTGTATATACATGTTTGGAAGGATTTACCGGGTGGAAGTTTTTGAAAAGTCAAAGATGTTTAAAGAAGAAAATAAACAATCTGGAATTATGCATTGATTTTTATACATCTAAGTGGAACAGGTCGCACGAATATGTCGGATTAAATGCAGAGTTTAATATTGTATATAAAAAGCTGGGAAAGCTGCCTGTACAGAATAAAGTTGCATATTATGAATATCATCCCAAATCAGGAGATGATACATACTGGTTCGATATTTCAACAAAAAATAAGCTTACTAAAAAATGTGCCAATACACAAAAACAAGGAGTGGACTATGGGAATCAGTATACGAGAAGCGGGCAGTGCTGAAATGAAAAAGAATGTGAATACCGTCAGGAAGATGACAAGCGGTATGGGCTTTGATGAAAATATGGGCACTGTTAATTGGAAGATGATAAGACGTATAACTTCCTTTGGATACAGATTCATGCCTAAAGAAAAAGGCGTCAGATTTGAGAAGATTACTCTGGGCGGTAGGAAGGCTCTTCTTTCTTGTTATGGAGAAACTGATGATAGAAATATTATTTTATATATCCATGGAGGCGGCTTTGTTTCAGGCAGTGGAATGACTTCTAAAGGATATAGTTCATGTCTGGCTAAATATTCGGGGTATAAGGTGATAGCATTAGACTATTCCCTGTCACCTGAACATAAGTACCCGGATGCACTTAGGGATTGCTGCGTAGCATTTCAAAAGATAAGGAAAAAATATCCTTCATCGAAGATTTCTTTGGTTGGTGAAAGTGCCGGTGGTAATCTGTGTTTGGCACTTGCGTTAAAGGTCAAGGATAAGTCGGCTATTTCAGCTGTCATAGTTCATAGTCCTTTTGTGGATTTTTCCGGAAGTCTTGATAGAAGTGAACATGAAATAGATGACTTTACGGTGAAGGAAGGATGTCTTGTGCCTCTTCGCGAGATATATGTAGGAGGGACAAATCTTAAAAATCCTTATGTATCACCATTGTTTGGCAATTATAAGGACTTTCCGCCGACATTTATTACATGCGACTATAACGAGACACTGTATGCGGATTCGGCTGCTATATACAGAAGGTGCGAAGAAGCCGGAGTTGATGCAGAGATGGTAGTGATGAAGGGTACATTTCATGCCTTTGCCACGATTGGGACGGGAACACCCGAGACCAAGAAGATACTTGGTGAAAATATAGATTTTATAAATAAGAAAATGCAGTAAAATAGGGCGTTGCAACGGGATTTAACAGGATTGTTAACTGCGATTGACAGATTGTTAAGACTGATTGGTAGAGTTTTTTTAGGAATAATATTACGATTGATTCAACAAAAACATTTAAGGAGGATTTGTTGATCATGAGTAAGATTAAACAATTTGTTAAAAACATCAGTCCATTTAACAGTAGAACTGATATGCCGGTTATGCTTTATATCATTAAGGTCATCATAATATTCTGGGTTGTAAAGCTTGGATCAGAGCTGATTGGTGAAGGCGTTGTGATAGGAGCGCTTTTTGCCTGTGGAAAGAATCCTTTGCAAGGAGAGATGTTTTCTCCCGGTATAATGACGCTTATAATGTATTATGGTTATGCTATTCTGATTGGAATAATGATTCTTTATTGGAAGCTGTTTCAGAAGAAGACTATAGCTGAACTTGGTTTTACTAAGAAAGTCGGAGGCTATCTTGTCGGTGGAATTATTGGAACGTTTTTGTCAGTGATATCGGTTATCTTAATTGTTTTTACCGGAGCAATAACCTATAATGGTGTCTTTAGCAGGATTGATTATACCTTTATATTACTTATGCTGGGTGGATTTATCTGCCAGGGAGCTATGGAAGAGGTACTTTGCAGAGGAATTGTCCTTCAGCTTCTTAAGGATAGGACTTCGGTTCCGGTCGCAGTAGGTATCAGTACAGCGCTGTTTACTATTCCCCATCTTACAAGTATGACAGGGGTTAGTGTAGGGATTTTAATATTTGCGATTATAAATCTTATTCTTATTTCGTTAGTGTTCTCATTCCTTACACTGCATTTTAGGAATATATGGGCAGCCTGCGGACTTCATTCGATTTGGAATTTTATTCTTTATAATATTCTCGGACTCAATCTGAGTGGAAATGATGAAAAGATGGCAGCAGTTTTTGATATGAGATCAGTCGGCAGTAATGTTTTAAATGGCGGAATATATGGTATAGAAGCAAGTGTTATCACTGCTTTTGTTTTAACGGTGGCTTTGGTTATAATGTATGTTATAATGAAAAGGAAAGGCGGGGTTAAAGATGGAATTCAATAATAAGCTGTATGAGTTAAGAAAACAAAAAGGATTCTCTCAAGAAGAACTTGCCCATCGCTTAAATGTTTCGAGGCAGACAGTGTCGAAGTGGGAGGTTGGTGAGTCTACACCAGATATGGAAAAGCTGGTTGCAATCAGTGATTTGTTTGAAGTGTCTTTAGATGAACTTATAAAGGGAGAAAAAGCTGAACCGAAAGAGACGTCGGAGCAGGTTGTAAAATCTGAATTTTACAGTGATATTAAAGAACATGTTTTAACGGAAGATAATAAGAAAAAGGCCAAAAAGGGACTTAAGATAGCAGGTATAGCAGCAGGAATCATTGTTTTGATTGATGTTATCTCTTTTATAGTTTATGTGGCTATGTTTGGATTGCCGTAAGAGTCTGTAACAAAAATGAAAATAGTTTCATTTTTATATTGACATTTTAAAAAAATCTCTTTAAAATGAATGTAGTTTCATTTTTAAGGAGATTTTTTTATGCCAAAAGTATCAGAAGAATATTTACAAAACAAGAAGAAATCCATAGTGGATGCAACATACAGGGTCTGCCTTAGAAAGCCTGTGGAAATGGTTACTATGACGGATGTTATTGAAGAGACCGGCTTGTCACAGGGGGGAATATACAGGTTTTATAAGGACTTGGATGAGATTTTAAGCGATATGATTGCAAACATGAGGTCGGATTACAATATTATTGCTCGTATAGACGAGGCGACAAACGATGAGGGTGCTGGCTTTGAGGAGACTACTCATAGAATTTGCAACATTCTTGCCGAGGTTATGGAGGAGCATCTCCTGGATATTCAAAAAATCAATTTTGACTTAAATGTTCTTGCGATTAACGAACCAAAGAGAGCGGCTAAAATAATTGGTGCAATCAAAGGCGGTAACGGAAACCTTGAACATCTTGCAAAGGTTACTTTGCCTCTAATTGAAAAAGCATGCAAGGAGAGAAATCTTACACCCAAGAGACCACCAAAGGAGATTTTTGAATTTATTTCAGCAGCATATACGGGAATTGAGATGAATTGCATTCTGACAGCATGCTACAAGGATGCGGCCTCAAATGTCAACAGTACGCCAAAACCTTTATTTGATGCACTTGCAACGACGATTATTTTATTATTTGGAGGAAATGAGTAATGAAGAAAAAAATGAGTCCAAAACCAACAGGTAAATATGCAGTCGGAACATTTACATATACTGTTTATAATGACAGACCGGAAGTGTTAAAGGAGCATGAGAGCGAGATGAGGAGTGTGGCTGCAAGAGTATATTACCCTGCTTCAAAGGAAAATGTCGCCGATTTAAAGAAAGAGCGATATATGAGTCGTGAGATGGCGAAGGCAATCAAGAAGGCTTACTTTGCGGATGTCCATTATGATCGGATTGAGGCAAATGGGGAAAATCGGTCTGAATGTTATATAGATGCGCCACATGTTCCGGGACAGAGGTTTCCGTTGATTGTTTTCAGTCACGGTTATCTGTCATATCGGGAAGGAAATTCTTTTCTTTGTATCGAACTTGCATCAAGAGGTTATGTAGTAATTGCGGTTTCACATTCTTACGAAGCTTTGCTTACAGAACTTGATGACGGTACATTAATCCCGTTTGAAAACAGAATAAAAAAATGGATGTATGATGTCCCTGTAATTAAGATACCTATCCAGATGTCACAGCTTAAGAAAATGAAGTCGGATCCGAAGGAAAAGGCTGAAGCGATTGATAAATGGCAGAAGACAAGTGCGCCTTTTTTGAATGTTCGTGTCAGGGAATGGGAAAAGGACACTATGGCAGCGGTAATATATGCAAAAGAAAACTATTCCGACTTTATAGATTTTAGTCTGGGTATCGGTGTGAGCGGACATTCTATGGGTGGCGCCGTGGCATATGCACTTTGTCAGGACTATGATGATTTTAAGTGCGGTTTAAATATCGATGGAGCCCTTTTTGGAGAGCATGACGGCAAGGTTATGAAAAAACCGTATCTTCAAATAAATTGCAGAGATAATGTTGAGCTAATCTACAGAGGATTTGTGCAAAAAGAAGCTCCGGCATACAGAGTGATTGTAGAAGGAATGAAGCATAAGGGATTTTCAGATCTAAAGCATGCCGCCCCTATAAGCTTCCTTGTAGGAAAGGCGGACGCTGATATGGCGCACGAAGTAGTTTCTATGTGCTATATTGAATTCTTTGATACCTATCTAAAGGGTGTTAAGGAAGAATCGGTATTTAAGAAGAGCAAAGATGTTGTTGTAGAGAAATTCTGATAGATGTGATATGATTTATAATACAAAGCGACAAATCGCAATTTAGAGGTTTGACAGATGAGGAAGGCATATTATAATTTGCTATAAAGCAAGAATATGCTGTAAAATCAGATCTACTATCTCTTGAGGGGATTCACGGCTTTCTTTGTTGATCCAAACATTTATGACCTGATAAAGACCATAGGCAAAGTTAGCTTGCCTATATTTATCTGCTTTGGGCGAATTCTACTGACTTCGTGCTTATGGCCAGATATCGACGTTTTGCCGTTGACTTTCGACGTTGTTTCTAATACAATAGGAATGAGAGTGAGGAAGTTGAGGATAACATATCTTATCACTGTTCAGTGTAAGAAAGAATGCCAGAGTTTCTGTGTGGCATGGAGAAAAAGACCCGAATATGAAAAAAGCAATCATTGCCATGTGTCTGGAATTAAAGGAATTCGGACTGTCAGATAAAGAGATTATTGACGCCATAAACTTTGGTTTCAGCAACCGGAAAAATTTCTTTAAGCGGCTGATCAAATGCATTGACCTGCTTCCTGGCAGCTATCAGATTGCGAAGAAATGGAATATATCAGATCACGATAAGCGTGTGAGGGACGGCAGTATCATTTATGATCAATTTGATGTGTCCGACGGGAAAATAGAGTATAACATATCAAAGTGTAT
>CALGGL010000283.1 GCA_937915975.1 uncultured Lachnospiraceae bacterium
GCTCTTCTGCTCGTCGTCATTATTTTTAATACATCTGTCAATCATGGTAAAACCATGCTCATAAAGCTTTTCTTTAAATTGATACTCAACATTAAGGCGGCTTTCATTAACATCAAGCTGCTTTAACTGCCTGACGCCTTTATCCGTTTTAAGTATAAATGAGCCTCGTCCCCTTGTCGCCTGAATTATTTCCATATCGTATGCTTCATAAACCTCAGACATTTTATCAGCCAAAAAATCCCCTCCAAACATCAATCTTGTTAATTGTATGTTTGAAAGGGAAATTTAATTCCTGATTTCCAAGTCAACTTTTTTATTATTTTTATATTAACTTTTTTAAACCTCTTTTTAATTAAAAAGACAACTTCTTATTTACCATTTCAATAAGCTTGTTCTTTTCATTAAGCTTTGGTTCATCCAGCACTTCATCAAGGAGGTATTTGAGCATATCACCCATACTTTTCCCCGGCTTCATACCAAGCTTCATCAGGTCATTTCCATCAATCGCCAGATCAGCAATTTTAAGACATGGGTTTTCATTTTTTACCGTCTCATACATGGTCTTAAGCTTTTTTATATTTTCTATTTTATACTCTTGGTTATAATCACTTTGTGCCAGTCTGTCCGCTTCCCTTATTGCCATAAAATCATCAAAGTTTTCCATACCGAGCTTAGCCAGGAATCTTCTTACCGACTTTATACCAATCTCACCGCCGATTCCGTAATCATGATAAAGCACCAGCCTTTCCACCCTTGCGGTGGTGTCATTATCAAATTTAAGTCTTTTCATAATATCTCTTGCCAGCCCGCTTCCCACAACCGGATGCTTGTAAAAATGATCGATACCTTTCTCATCCGTAGTTCTGCAGACAGGTTTAGCCACATCGTGCAAAAGTGCTGCATATCTAAGCACCGTATCCTTAGGTACATTTTCCATAACCTTGATTGTATGCTCACCGACAGAATACATATGATTTGGATTATTCTGCTGCGTATCCATCATTGCATCGAATTCCGGAAGAAATATTTTTGTGAGTCCCATCTCATAAGCCATTCTTATCATATCCGGATTATCGGAGGTAATCAGCTTGGTAAACTCTTCCCTGATTCTTTCCGCACTTATGTCCTCCAGATATTTAGCCTGATTTTTCATTGCTTCTTTGGTCGGCTCATCTATATCAAATCCAAGCTGTGCCGCAAATCTGACCGCACGAAGTATACGAAGTGCATCCTCATCAAATCTGTCAGACGGAACCCCTACACATCTTACAAGATGTTTGTCAAGGTCATCCTTTCCTCCAAATATATCAACCACACCTTCGCCGTCATTGTACGCCATTGCATTTATCGTAAAGTCACGTCTCTTTAAATCCTCAGTCAGACTCTTTGAAAATGAAACTTCTTTCGGTCGTCTGTGATCCTCATATATGCCATCCACACGATATGTAGTAACCTCATATGCATACTCATCATTTCCGGAATGTGCCTTATCCACAAGCACGGTAACCGTTCCATGCTGAAGTCCCGTATCCACTGTTTTCTTAAAAATATCCTTAACCTGATACGGAGTCGCAGATGTAGTTATATCCCAATCATGCGGATGCTTGCCAAGCAGACTGTCCCTTACACACCCACCGACGATGTACGCCTCAAACCCATTCTTATTAAGTTCATCAATAATAAATGCCGCACCCGGGGGCATCTTGATTTTTACATCCATACTTAACTTTCTTACATAATCACTTTAGAGTATACGTTCAAATCTATACTATTATTTTTATTACATCAAACGTTTTTTCAATTGTATCATTATAAGTTCATCTACGTAGAATCCACTCTGATATAATAAGCAGCTATGTAACATTTTGCCCGATTTGCGTAAAATCAGCAGCGAAGGTTCACAGTTATTTGCTCAGAAACCGAACTGTCTGAGCGAAGCGAGTTTTCGGTTTCGTGCAAATATAAAGATGTTGAATGTCCTGATTTCACAAATCGCTGACAAGCTGTTAAAACTCGTTGATAATTATATTTCGTATCTTCAAAAATCATAAATATGTGTCAGAAGGAAAATCCCCCTGACACATTTTTAGTTTATTTTTTGTCTGTGTAATCGTATCTGAATACCATCACCGAAAGCGGCGGTACATTTACGCAGATGGAATTCTTCATTCTGTCGCACGGCTGCGGAAGTGCGGTAACGGTTCCGTTTACATTTCCGTGTCCTCCGAACTTCTCGTCGTCTGAGTTTAATATCTCTTCATACTTTGTAAGGCAAGGTGCACCTATCATGTAATTATTTCTTTCAACAGGTACGAAGTTGCAGATGAACATAAGCTGATCCTTGGCGGTCTTTCCTCTTCTCATAAATGCCACGATACCTTCCTTGGCATCATCCACCTTGATCCACTCAAAGCCCATAACCTCATTGTCATTATAATAAAGTGCATCGTACTTGGTGTACATATGGTTGAGTGCTGCCACAAAGTCCTTCATCTTGCTGTGAAGCGGCTGGTCTAATAGGTACCAGTCAAGGCTTCTTGCCTCGCTCCACTCACGAAGCTGTGCAAACTCCTGTCCCATAAATAAGAGCTTCTTGCCCGGATGTCCAAGCATAAATCCGTATGCGGCACGAAGGTTTGCAAATTTATCAAACTCAAAGCCCGGCATCTTATTAATCATCGAACACTTAAGATGTACAACCTCATCATGTGAGATTACAAGTACATAGTTCTCCGAATAGGTATATGACAAACTGAATGTAAGCTTATTGTGATTAAAGGATCTGAAATACGGATCAAGCTTCATGTACTCAAGGAAGTCATTCATCCAACCCATGTTCCACTTAAATAAGAATCCAAGTCCCTTAAGCGAAGCCGGTGCGGTAACACCTGCCCATGCAGTCGACTCCTCAGCGATAAGATATGCTCCCGGATTTCTCTCCTCCATAACAGAATTAATCTTCTGCAAAAGCTCGATTGCGTCGTAGTTTTCATTTCCGCCGTCCTTGTTAGGAAGCCACTGTCCACTCTGCTTACCGTAGTCAAGGTAAAGCATGGATGCAACCGCATCTACACGAAGTGCATCAATATGGAACTTCTCAACCCAGAACAAAGCATTTGCAGTAAGGAAGTTACTAACCTCTTTTCTGCCGTAATCAAATATATAGGTACCCCAGTCAGGGTGCTCGCCTCTTCTTGAATCAGGATGCTCATATAATGGCATACCGTCAAATCGACCTAAACCGTGTGCATCTCTTGGGAAATGTGCCGGTACCCAGTCAAGGATAACGCCTATCCCCTTACTGTGCATATAATCAACAAAGTACATAAAGTCATCCGGCGCACCGTATCTTGAAGTAGGTGCATAATAGTTGGTTACCTGATAACCCCAGGAACCGTCAAACGGATACTCTGCGATACCCATAAGCTCAATATGTGTATAACCCATTTCCTCTACATAATCACCGAGCATTTTAGCAAGCTCGCGATAGTTATAAAATCCGAAATCCGAATCTTCAATCTTTTTCTTCCATGAACCGAGATGAACCTCGTATATAGACATCGGACTCTTCATCCTGTCAAGTCTTGAAATCTTATCCCTGTCCTCAACCCACTTGGTATCGGTCCATTTAAACTTATTAAGATTTGCAACGATATTGGCATTGTCCGGTCTTACCTGATTGTAATTTCCGTATGGGTCAGCCTTGTATAAAAGCTCACCGTCTCTTGTAAGTATCTGGAACTTGTAAACCGCACCCTCTTTTACATCCGGTATAAAGAGCTCATGAATTCCGGAAGCCGAATGAAGCTGCATAGGATTTAAATTTCCGTCCCACATATTGAAGTCACCGACAACACTTACACGTCTTGCATTTGGTGCCCAAACTGCGAAGTAGGTTCCTTCAACGCCGTCTATCTTCATCGGATGTGCTCCGAGCTTCTCGTAGATATCATAGTTCTTACCCTCATTGAAAAGGTAAGTATCATAATCGGTTATAAGTCCGTCAAAGGCATAAGCATCAGCAGTTGTAACCGTTGTTTTGTCCTGATAGTTAGTCTGGATTCGATACTTATTACCCTTATATTTTTTCTTAGGAAAATATGCTCCGTAAAAGCCCTCTGCAAGCTTAACCATTTCCACAGGACTCTTACCCGTAACCGATGTTACAAATACCGAATCGGCATGAGGTCTGTACACGGTTATAACCTGTCCCTCGCCGTAATCATGTATACCCAAAATGTGCTTCGGTGCATTTATCTCGCCCTTTGCAAGTTCATCATAAAGCACCCAGTTTACCCAGTTTTCAAGTCTCTCGTTCATCCAAATAACCTCCGTAAAATATATTTTAATCTAATTTAATTCAAAACTTATGCGGTCTTCCGAGATACAGTATAAAACACCTTATAAAAATCATAAGCAAAATCAATACCGCAACAAACAAAATATATGATATCGCCATCCATCTTGCATAAGCAGGCGGCAGTATCTGAAGCAGTACGTCACCGTCGCTGAAATATCTGTAGTTTTCCCTGAAAACCATATCCCTTGCCGCAGAGAAAAACTCTCTGTCTGACCTTATGAATATCAAAGCATTGACAGATGTAAGAAATGCCGCAAACACTCCGCCGTAAACAAACGGCATAAACATCCTGCGCTTTGATAATATTATAAAGCAGTGAACCATCCCCGCAAGTGTCGCTATGGAGACAATCCACGCCAGTCTGTAAAACCATTTTATATGATTTAATCTATCCACATTTTGCTTATCCAATTCATATCCGATAAGCTCATATTTTCCCTTAAAAAAATTCTTGAAATCATCCGAAAGCTTTTCAAAGTTGGCCTTCCTTTCGAAGTCCTCCAGGATTACGCCTCCTGAAGCTTCAGCGGACACCTCACCTGATGCATCTTCCGAAGTCCCCTCCGATATCTCACCGGAATCCGAAGACTCTTTGGCAACGGAGCTTTCAAAGCATTTTTCATAAACGGTCTTATTCATGCAAAGGATACAGAAAGCAAAATTTACAATAAATAACGCAACACATACGGTTGCCCAAAATGAAATCTTCCTGTATCTGTCCATAACACTCTTCTTTTCATATTTAATAATAAATTATTCGCGAAATACCTGCTTTAAAAATGCGCAGACATCACTTCGCTCATTTTACCATTTTTTATAACATATGTAAAGGAAACTTTGTTTTTTTGCCATAGGAAAAGCCCTGTTATTTATGCTTTTTATTTTCTTGCCATACTACCGCTTAGCGTGGTATAATTTTTACATATTTTGTTAGGGTGGTGAAATAATGGCAGCAAACAGCAAGCCAAATGAAAATGTAGTTGCAACCTTCGTACTTGATACGGCTGCACCATATAATATTCTGGATTTCGACCAGGGCTTATGCATTATGACAGGCTACTCCCCAAGGGAATTGGCCAACAAAATCTGTACTCTGGATAAGCTTCTTTATGTTGAGGATTTTACCGAAACGATTACATCCATCAACTATCAGTTAAGTATATCCAATCTTATTACATTTCAAAACAGAATAGTTACCAAGAACGGTGATATTCTTACGGTTCTCTGCAACGGTCAGGCGTTTTCGTTAAATGACGGCAGAGATGTTTTGCAATGCGTGTTTACCGACATCACCCACCTTGAAACCGCTGCCAACGAAACCGCTCAGGCAAAGACCGACCTTGAAGTATTTGCCAACACCGTACCGAGCGGATTAAGCAAACACCTTCTTGACAACAACTTAAGTCTTATCTGGGCCAACAAATATTTTTACAATATGTGCGGCTATTCCAAGCATTCCTATAAGGATAAATTCGGAAGAAGCCTGCTTGCTCTTATTTTCGGCGAGGACCTTGCAACAGTTATAGATGCGCTTGCCGACCTTAAGGAAGAGGGCAAATCCCAGATAGTTAATTTCAGAATCAAATGTGCGGATGACAGCATCAGATGGGTCAATGCGGTCTTTGCAAATGCAGGTGAAACCGCAGAGAACTTCCCTGTTGTCAATATCGTTATGTCCGACATAACCAATCTCAAGGAAGCTGAGATGAAGGCTGCCTTGGAAGAGCAAAAGTACTTAATCATTTCCGACATTTCCGAGGAGCTTCCTTTTGAATACGACATCGCGACAGATACCATAAAATTTGCAGATAAGTTTAACAATATATTTGAGGGTACCTCCGTAATCGAAAATCCTGCTGAAAATATGATTAAAACCGGTCTTGCCTCCGCCGACAGCAAGGTCTCAATCAAGGAGCTTTTCCGTCTTGCGAGCGCAGGCACTGAGTACCACGCTACGGAATTCAAATTAAACACCAAAAACGGCGGATACCAGTGGTATTTTTCTTCATTTTCAACCATTTACGATGAAAAGGAACAGCCGGTAAGAGCAATCGGTCTTTTGCGTAACATCCACGCCCAGAAGGTGGAACAGCAAAAGCTCATCGAAAAGTCCGAGACGGATCAGATGACCGGACTTCTTAACAAGGTCACTACCGAAAGCAAAATCAAAGCAAGCTTAAGAGAGCTTAACGGAAATACTTACGATGTATTTATGATTATTGATATCGATGATTTCAAAAATATAAATGATACCTACGGTCACCTCACAGGAGACGAGGTAATAGTCGAGATTGCAAAGGCAATAAAGGAATACGCAGGTGAATACGGCTTCGGCGGACGTCTCGGCGGTGACGAGTTCTGCCTTTATCTTACAAATGTTCTTGATATGCAGCTTGCCTGTGAGAAAGCAAATCATATAGAGGATGCCATAAGAGCCAAATTCCCGGGTTCAGAGAATTCCCCTAAGGTAACACTTAGTATCGGTATAGCCGCATCCAACGAACAGCTTCCTATTAGTGTCCTTATGGAAAATGCGGACACCGCTCTTTATCAGGTTAAGCTTAACGGAAAGAACAATTATTATCTTTACAAAGAAGATATGGAGCGTGCGCAGTACAAAAATACGCGTGAGAAATCAGAAAAAAGCAGTACCATAAATGAGATAATGTCAACCTTATTTACCGGAAGCAATACCTATACCTGTATTGAAAGAGCACTCAAGCTTATCGGTGCTTCATATCCGATAGATAAAATTTGCATATTTGAATACGGTTTTAACAAAAGCTTTGTTGACTGTACACACCAATGGTGTGCGGACGGAATCAAAAATGACATAACAAGAAAGCAGCATACTCCGTCCACCGTATTTGAAGAAATAAATTCTATGGGCAATGACGGTATAGCATACTCGTCAGACACCTCGCTGCTCAAGCTTAACAACTCAAGCATGAATCCTTCGCTTGAGGGAATTAAAAAGCTTGTTCAGTCCGAGATTACACTTAACAATAAAATTATAGGATATATATGCTTTTATTCTATGGACTCCTCCGATGGATGGTCTTCGGATACGCTTTCAACCTTCAAGCTTTTATTCAAGCTTTTGGGTGAGGCAATCTGTACCAAGCAAAATCAGAAAGCTCTTGACTTTTTGCGTGACGATACGGCGCATGCATTTGATATAGTACAAAATCCTATGATAATAATTGACAAGGATACCTATGACATAGTTTATTGCAACGATATAAGCCATGAATATTATCCTGATATTATGGTAGGTGCAAAATGTTATATGTGCTTATCCCAGCAAAACGCTCCTTGTAACGACTGTCCTATGTACAGAGGCGGTGACAAGCCGATTGTTGTATCAAGACACAACAAAGTCTTTAATGAGCATCTTGATGCAAGATTTATACCTATCAAATGGAGCATGGGTAAAAATACATTTCTTATGTCCATGGCAGGCCACAAGCAGACCAAGGCAGAAAAGCTCAAACAGGAGCTCGAGCAGAACATCAACATCGAAAAGAAAATCGCCGAAGCCTCCTACAAGGATATGGTTACCGGCTTTGGTAATTTTGAAAAATTCAAGCTGGATGCACAGGGCATACTTGATGAAAATCAAAACGACAATTTCGTACTCTGCTATTTTAATATAAAGAGCTTCAAGTACATCAACGAAGCCTACGGATATTCCGTAGGTGATACAACCCTAAAAACCGTTGCGGAAATTCTTGACAAATATACCGGTGAAAATGAAGCCTTTGCCAGAGTAATCAACGATACATTTATTATGCTTTTACATTACTATGACAATGCAAGCTTCATGAGAACCTTTGACAGTATCAAAAACGAGGTGCACGATGCCTGCAAGCTTATACAGGACAAGTTCTCAATTGAGTTTGTAACAGGCATTCTCATTATCGATGAATCAATGCATACATATGACATTATGCACCTTGTAGACAGAGCTATTATGACCGAGAAATCCATAGATGAAAAATCCGGCATCAGCTATGCTTACTACGATGACGAATACCATAAAAAGATACTCAATGCGGCACAGATTGAAAACAGCATGTACGACGCTTTGGAAAACGGAGAATTCTGTGCATATGCTCAGCCAAAATACGACATCAGCTCACAGAAGCTTATCGGAAGTGAGCTTTTGGTAAGATGGCTTTCGCCTACCCGGGGCTTCCTTGAACCGGCAAGCTTTATACCGACCTTTGAGAAAAACGGATTCATATATAATATAGACTTCTTCATGCTTGAGGAGGCCTGCAAATCAATCAGAAAATATCTCGATGAGGATATTGAGGCTCTTCCGTTTTCGGTAAACCTTTCAAGAGCCACCGTCTCCCACAAGGATTTACTTACGCGAATCCAGAATACGGTTGACAAGTATTTTATACCTCATCACTATATAGAATTCGAGATAACGGAAAGCGTATTTTCCGAGCAATACGAGGAAATGATTTCCGTCTTAAAGCAGCTTAAGGATATGGACTTCCTCATCAATATGGATGACTTCGGTTCCGGCTACTCCTCTCTTACCCTGCTTAAGGACTTACCGGTTGATATCATCAAGCTTGACCACGATTTCCTGTCACGCTCCGCTGCAAATGACGAGCGTGCCATACATATACTGAAAGGCATTATCGACATGGCGCACGCCATGGACATAAAGATTGTCAGCGAAGGTATCGAAACCGACGAACAGCTTGATATGTTAAAATCCATCAACTGTGAAATCGGTCAGGGCTTCTTATTTGCAAAGCCAATGCCGATAGATGATTTCGACAAGCTGATGCTGGAGAATTCAAAAGAATAAAGAATTTTATTTTTATTTTTTCCTTGACATAAAGATTACTTTTTGATATTCTATGTGTTGCGTGTTTGATAACGTAAGGTTAGATATTTTCGATTGGTCCAATATATCTGGTGGTGTGGGTATGTTGTACGTGTCTTGACCAAATTGAAATTATATACATACTGTTAATTAATTTATTTTTATGGAGGTGTCTGATTTGGCTAATATCAAATCTGCTAAGAAGAGAATTAAGGTTATCGAGACCAAGACTATGAGAAATAAAGCTATCAAGTCTAAGGTTAAGACAATGATTAAGAAGGTTGATGCAGCTATCGAAGCAAAGGATAAGGCAGCAGCTGAGGCAGCACTTAAGGTTGCAATCTCAGAAATCAACAAAGCAGCTTCAAAGGGAATTTACCACAAGAACAATGCAGCTAGAAAAGTATCCCGTTTAACTCTTGCAGTTAACCGTCTTTAATAAAAAAAGCGAGCCGATTGGCTCGCTTTTTTTGTTGTCAGTAAGAAAGACCTTTAGATTTAAGTACTCGCATATCTCGCTTACGCTCACGATATGCTTAGCACTCAAATCTAAAGGTCTTTCTTGCTGACATATACTTATTTAATTAAGTTAAGTATCAGCATCTCGACGGCAAGGTCTTTTTTCATACGTCCTTTTTTGATGCTGTTGTCTGTGTCTATGCACATGTTTACTTTTTCAACCAGCATTTTTGTATTATAATTTCTACATAAGCCTATATATTTTTTTGCAAGCCAGTCAGGAAGCTTTAATGCTGCCGAAACCTTTCTCACATCATTTCCGTCTCCCATAGCCTCCGAGGTAATAAGCAGTCTGTTATATTGATTTGTTGTAAGTGCAAGTATACTCATGGCATCTGTTTTTAGATATTTTAAATCATCATACAGCTTAAGCACACGTGTTTTATTTTTCTTTGATATTTCATCAATCATTTCAAATATTTTATCTTCTACAACATCCGCACTTAACGCATCAACATCTGCGAGCGTTATTTTTTTAGTTTCATATCCATACGCCTTGAGCTTTTCAACCTCAGTATAAATTCGGTTCATATTGCTGCCGGTATTTTCAAGAAGCCGCAATATCGCACCTTCCTCAATTGATATATCATCCTCTCTGAAAAGCCCCTGTATCCATCTAATCAGAGTTCTTGAATCAGGCACATCAAAACGGGCTACAATTCCGTTTTTGGAAAACAAATTATAGAGCTTAAGCTTTCCGTCCGTCTTACCTTCGATAAATATAATTACGGTAGTCTCAGGGATATCGCCTATGGCATCCACAAAAGCATCCGCTGTTTTCTTTGCAAAGAACCCGCTTTCCTCAACAACTATCACTCTTCTTTCAGCAAAAAAAGGCATAGTCTGCGCAATTGATATGATCTCATCCTCCGATATACTCTCATCACGAAAAAGAGAATAATTCATAGTATCCGTCTTATCTATAAGAGCCTCCACAAGCTTGTCCCTGTACTGAAGAATCAGATATTTCTCCTCACCCGTTAAAAGGTACAGATTACTAAAACTCCCACTCTCTATATGCGAGTTAATTATCTGCATTCCGTTATTAACTTCCTTTTCCTTTTTTGCCGCCATAGCTACTCCTTTTTGTGTCATGGGGACAGGGATGTTGTGCCACAGGGGACAGACACCTTGTCACATTTTTAATGTGACACCGTGCTGTCCCGTCAGCACATATAATCAGTCCTCACTAAAATGATATTTTTTCAATCTTCTTCCCGTAATTATGCAAAGAAGACTTCCTGCTACTCCGAGTATAAACATCATGAGTGCCGCTCCCGAACCTTTCCCGCTGCCAAAAAGCATCGTCAACACCTTTGAATAGCTATGGCTATCCATAAATGGTTCGCACACACGATCCACCATCGCTCCACCTATGAAAAGCCCTATCGGTATCGTAAAAAACTGAAGCGTATTTCTGCAGGCATATACTCTTCCCTGCAGGTCAACCGGGATTACATTTCTGAGTATAACGTCAAGATTTGCGCTCATAACCGGAACTAAAATCCATCCTATCACCTGTCCGATACACCAGACAACCGGTTTTCTTGCAAATGCCAAAATAAAATTCTCACTTCCAAGGGAAATGAGCATCGTCAAATATACAACTCTTATCCTGTCCTTCGGCTTTGGCAAAACAGACACCATCAGGCTTCCGACAATCATCGCCACACCTGCGGCAGAGGTCACAACACCCAGCACATTTGATCCGCCCTTGGGATTTGGTATAACATATCCCGGAAGCGTCGCATTAAATGCTGATGATATCAGATTGACACCCGACATAAATAAAATCAATGTCAGCACCATCGGTGTTTTCTTTAAAAATGTTAAGCCTTCCTTTGCCAGCTTTATAGTGCTTTCTTTCGCTTTCCCGGTCTCCTCCGGAATTTTGATAAATCCCGCCAAAGCTATAAATGCAACAACAAAGCTAATAAGATCAACCGCAATTACCAAATCCAATCCTGCAAATGAATATAACGCCGCAGCTATCAACGGATTAAGTACCGATATCACCGATCTTGATAAAGACTTAAGTCCGCTTGTTTTTTGATAATAATCCTTTGGAACAATCAATGTCATCGTGACTTCAGACGCCGGCTGTTGAACCGTATTCATAAGTCCCGAGATAACATTAACCAGATACAGATGCCATATTAAAAGGCTGTCCGTCTTATAAAGCACAAATAAGACCACCGTACACATCGCCGCAAGCGTGTCACATACAAGCATCGTCTTTTTCTTGTTAAAACGATCCGTCAGCGCACCTGCAAATATACTCATAACCACATACGGCGCATAAGAGCAGATCGTAAGTGCAGCCGTACTCAAAGCCGACCCTGTCTTCTCATACAACCACAGCGTAAGTGCAAATGCAGTAATGCTGCTTCCCAGCTGCGACAGACTCTGCGTACTCCAAAGGATGTAAAAATCCCGTAAAACATTTTCTTTTTTATTCTTCATATCTTTGCTCCTTTTTTCTTATATTATTTCAAGAAGCAAAGCTTGAGGATATACGGATTTTCATTTTCCCAAATCCATTCCTCCATACAGTCTCCTCAAACTCTGCATGGAGCTAAGGCAATGCAAAGAATCATATTTCTCCCTCCTTATCCAGTGTGCCGCATTTGTGTCACCTTTTTTTTATATCTCGCAAGCATGCATCTTCTATGCTCACATATCTGCTTCGCAGATGACTTGGTTTTCACTTATACTCATTATATCACATCTAATTTAATTCACATACCATAATAAATTCTTCTTCATTTTCATCTACTGTTTTAAAGCCAAGCTTCTCATACATTCTCACTGCATAATTAGCTTTCTGAACAGCAAGAGACGCTTTCTTATATCCTTCATTTTTCAAATACCCGAGCATCCTGTCCATCAACGCTGTTCCTATCCCCATCCCGCGATATTCCTTATATAGTGATATTGCAAATGATGGTGTATCATCATCTATGTGTCCATAATCATTCATTATCCTAACCCAGACGGCACCTATTATTTTCTCATCTACACAGGCAACAAATCCATAATCCGCCTTTCCTTTTCCAAAATCCTCATAGTAAAGCTTTAGTTCGGGATTATATATAATATCTTTCGGCGGCGGTGTAACCCCATCCGGTATAAAGATTGCTTCATACAAAAAATCTTTTAATATTGAATAGTCTTCCTGGTTTAAGCTGCGAATGCTTACACTTTCCAATTGAAGTTTATTTTTACTATCATTATATGGTTTCATTCTTACCTCTCAAATTATTTTTTCACTGTTCAATTACAATAGCTATAACAGTGCGCTTTCGTCTATTTTCAATGCCAATATGGAGCGCTTGGGACATTCTGTTTCGACAGCCATCCATGACCCGTTGGAAATGGAAGGGTCGTTTGACAACATAAAGGATATTGATGTGTATCTTGAAGAACGCATCTCTGGAAATGATCAGTGTTCTGGCATCTTTATCATTGATAAAGATAATGCCATCTTGCATAAAGCATTTAATACAAAAGAAACGGATTCGGGCTTTTTAAACCTGACGGACTCTGATATTACTGTTGTGGATGTAACGCCTGCAGATTCTTCTTATTATTATCGTCTTGGACTGCGCATCAACCGTCCGTTGATTAACAGCATACTGCGAGATATGGCATTAGACTCAGGAACCATTATTATTGTTGCTCTTATTTTTGCCTTTATCTTAAAGAGTTTCATAGTCTTGGTTCAGAATAAGTCCGATATTCTTATTGCTCCAAAGGAAATGTCTCCTGCACAGGCAAAGACGGCTCTTCGTCTTATTGAGATAAGTACGTTCCTGTTTATGTTTGCGGCCTATGAAACGCTTTCATTTATTCCGCTGTACATTCAA
>CALGGL010000284.1 GCA_937915975.1 uncultured Lachnospiraceae bacterium
GAAGCCGCCAGAACCCCGGAGAAACTTATTGAAGTCAGCAACCGTCCGGAGGAGGAATGATGTCTGTTTTGGATGATCTTGCGATGTATGCGAGAGCAAGAGTAAACGAGGACAAACAAAAAATTTGCCTTGACGAAGTAAAGAGGCTTGTAAAGGGAAAAAGACCCGGAGCAGGAGAAGAATTTTACAAAGCGATCGGCGGAAACGGGATCAGCTTCATCTGCGAAGTTAAGAAAGCATCTCCATCCAAAGGGATAATAGATGAAAAATTCGATTATCTTGCCATAGCCAGGGAATATGAAAAAGCAGGAGCAGATAGAAGAAATACCTATTTATATGTTTCTTGGATTCCTTGAAAGCGGTAAAACAACCTTTGCAAAGGAAACTCTTATTGACAGAAATTTTACTGAAGGTGAGCCTACTTTACTTCTTGTATGTGAGGAAGGCATAGAGGAGTATGATGAAGAGGATTTAAGAAAGAGAAATATTTTTGTTGAATATATCGAGGATAAGGATATCGATACGGAGCATTTTCTTGATTTGCAGGAAAAATATAAGCCGACGAGGGTTATGATAGAGTATAACGGAACATGGAAGATGGATAAGCTTTTTTCTGTCAGAGTTCCGAAGGGCTGGACCATAGTTCAGGTTATAACCTTTGTTGATGCACAGACCTTTGACGTATATATAGCCAATATGAAAGCTATGATGATGGAACAGCTTTCAACAGCGGATATGATTATATTTAACCGATGCGATGAAAATACCAAAAAGGCTGAGTACAGAAGAAGCTTAAGAGCAGTTAACAGAAGAGCTCAGGTTATATTTGAAAATAAGGACGGTCTTGCCGAAGTCGGTGATGATGAAGTTTTCCTTCCTTATGATATCAATCAACCGGTTATAGAGCTTGAAGAAGAGGACTTTGGTCTGTTTTATATAGATGCCTGTGATAATCCGGATAAATATGTAGGTAAGAAGGTTCATTTTAAAGCGATGGTTCATAAGCCTAAGGAATATAAGGAAAATGAATTTGTACCCGGAAGATTTGCAATGACCTGCTGTGCGGATGATATTGCATTTGTCGGTTTTAAAGCATATTATGCAGGCGCAAAGAAGCTTAAGGACAGACAATGGGTTATGGTAACAGGAGAGGTTGGTAAAGAATATTATCCCGAATTTCAGGGTGACGGACCTGTTATTAAGGTTTCCGAGGTAGCCATGACCTCACCTGCAAGTGAAGAACTGGTTTATTTTAATTAAATATTGTTCACAATTAAAACAAATTTTTATCAAAAATCTGTCAAATATTAATTTTATTATGTGTTTAAATTAATAATATATTATCACCTGACATTGTAAAACAGTAAATGCCGGATGACGGAAAGGAAGTAGATGTTACAATGGAATATGAAGTAGTTGAGAAAAAGGGTAAGGCAGGCAGATTTTTTAAGAAGACTGTTGCGGTTATTATGACTGCGGTTGTTTTCGGCGGCGTGGCAGGAGGAGTATTTAATCTTGTTGCATCGGACAAGCTAAACGGCATAACGGAAAAAAAGGGTATCGGAGAAATAGTAAGTGATGCGATATCTGATATGAATGCCGTTGAGAAAGAAAGTGAAGATAAAAAGACTGAGGAAGAAACTGACGGAGTTATTCAGACTGCATCGGTAGCAGATAACAGTGATAACAGCGGAGCACTTGATGTTTCAGGTATTGCCGAAAGTGTTATGCCGTCCATAGTTGCCATAAATGTCAAGGCTATTCAGGAGGTTGACCAGGGAATCTTCGGTTCATATCAATATGAGGCTGAAGGTGCAGGTTCAGGTATTATAATAGGTGAAAATGATACTGAGCTTTTGATTGTAACAAATAATCATGTGGTTTCTTCTGCTGAAACCGTTTCCGTTGAATTCGCAGACGGCGAAAGCTACGAAGCAAAGGTAAAGAGTGTTGATTCAAGCTATGATTTGGCTATAGTTGTTGTACCGCTTGACAGTATATCTGATGATACAAAGGGTGCAATAAGAGTTGCCAATATCGGAAGCTCGGATGACCTTAAGGTAGGCGAGCAGGTTGTTGCCATAGGAAATGCACTTGGTTACGGACAATCTGTAACAACAGGTATAGTAAGTGCAAAGGAAAGAACAACAGATACCAATGATTTACCGCTTATTCAAACAGATGCGGCTATCAATCCGGGTAACAGCGGTGGTGCTCTTTTAAATATGAACGGCGAGGTAGTCGGTATTAACTCTTCAAAATATGCCTCAACAGAGGTTGAAGGTATGGGATATGCCATTCCTATGAGTGAGGTTGAGGAAATAATTGATGGTATGGTTTCAAGAAAAACCAGAGAAAAGGTTGAAGAAAAAAATCAGGCAAGCCTCGGTATCAGATGCGGAACAGTAACCTCAGATGCTTCAGAGCTTTACGGTATACCTACAGGTGTACTTGTATCAGAGGTTTTAGATGGCTCGGCAGCCCAAAATGCCGGTATCAAAAAGAATTATGTAATAACAAGATTTGACGGACAGTCAGTATCTACAGCAGAAGGTCTGGTAGACCTTCTCGAATACTACAGAGCCGGCGAAAAAGTCGAGGTAACCGTAAAATACCTAAAGGACAACGAATACGTAGAAGACACCATCATAGTAAAACTCGGCAGGAAAAACTAATCCTTCCTCACGGTATACTCCGGTTTCCCGCATAGAGTGGGTATCATGTTACCGCGTATATATAACTTCACACCATGAAGTTTTTCCAAATAGAAAAGTATACAGAAAAAGAAAAAAGATAGGCTGTTACAACTTTTCGCCCGATTTGTGTAAAATCAGCAACGAATACTTGAAGATATTCGCTCAGAAACCGAACTGTTTGAGCGAAGCGAGTTTTCGGTTTCGTGCGAATATCGAAAGTATGAGTGCTCTGATTTCACAAATTGATGGTGTGTTGTAACAGCCTATCTGTTTTTCTTTTCTGTCTTAAAAAGACTATATGACATTTCCTGTTGGCAGAAGCTTTCATATCGGTCATCATGCGGGAAACCGGAGTATACCGTGAGAGAGGGGGTTATACAGCTTCTTCGCTGGTGTCCTGCATGTTTTTGCGTGCGGTTGCAAGCATAAGCTTGATACGGTTAACCTGATTTACTTCGGATGCTCCGGGATCATAGTCGATTGCGACTATGTTGGCTTCTGGGTAGGACTTTCTTAACTCTTTGATTACGCCCTTGCCTACGATGTGGTTAGGCAGGCATGCAAATGGCTGACAGCAGACAATGTTGCCGGCGCCGCTCTTAATGAGCTCAACCATTTCACCTGTTAAGAACCAGCCCTCACCGGTTTGGTTACCGATTGATACGATAGGTCTTGCATAGTCCGCAAGCTTGGTTATATGTACAGGCGGTTCAAAACGCTTGCTCTTTTTAAGCTCGTCACGAAGAGGCTTACGAAGAACCTCAAGCGCCCATATGCCAAGATTAGCTTTGTTAGCTGAACTCTTGGATTTGCCTAAAAATTCATATTTGTAGTTGTTATTGTAGAAGCAGTACATGAAGAAATCAAGTAAATCCGGCATAACTGCTTCGGCACCCTCTGATTCAAGAAGCTCAACTAAATGATTGTTGGCAGATGGGAGGAATTTAACAAGAATTTCTCCAACTATACCTACACGTGGACGTCTTTCTTCTTCGTTGAGTGGGAGATTGTCAAAGTCGTGAATTATGCCTTTGATAATCTTCTTGTATCCACGTCCACCGTCTTTGATACTCTTAATGCAAATCTTTTCCCATTTTCTATGAAGCTTATCGGCAGAACCCTTAACCTTTTCATATGGTCTTGTTCTGTATAAAACTCTCATAAATAAATCTCCGTAGATAATTGCCTGTAAAGCAAGCTTGACGGTTTTAATTGTGAATTTAAAGCCGGAGTTTTGCTCAAAGCCCTGAACACTTAAGGCTATAACAGGAATCTGTCCGTAGCCTGCCTTTGCAAGGGCACGTCTTATAAATCCCACGTAGTTGGTTGCACGACATCCACCACCGGTTTGAGTCATAACAACCGCAAGCTTATTTACATCATATTTACCTGAATTGATTGCATGCATAAGCTGTCCTACTACGATAAGAGAAGGGTAGCAGGCATCATTATTTACATATTTAAGACCTGTATCAACGACCTCTTTGTTGGCGTCCGGAAGCATAACGATATTGAGCCCCATCTGGCTGAATGCCGGTTCAAGTATGTTGAAATGTATAGGTGACATCTGTGGAACCAAAACAGTATAGTCCTTCATATCCTGAGTGAACTCAATTCTGTTAATTGCACTTGATACGGGACAAGGTACAAAGTGGCGCTTGCGTCTTACGTTTACAGCACTGATTAATGAACGTATACGTATTCTTGCCGCACCTAAGTTGCTTACCTCATCTATCTTAAGTACGGTATATATCTTTCCTGAATTGGTAAGTATATCATTTACACAGTCTGTTGTTACGGCATCAAGACCGCAGCCAAAGGAATTAAGCTGGATAAGCTCAAGGTTCTTACTTGTCTTAACGTAGTTGGCCGCTTTGTAAAGACGGGAGTGGTACATCCACTGGTCGGATACGATAAGAGGTCTTTCCACTTCGCCCAAGTGAGCAACCGAATCCTCTGTAAGCACAGCTATATCAAAGGAATTGATAAGCTCAGGAAGTCCGTGGTTGATCTCAGGATCAATATGATATGGACGACCTGCAAGAACGATACCTATTTTATCATTTTCCTCAAGGTATTTGATGGTTTCATCACCTTTATTTTTTATATCCTCCTTAACCGCATCCGCCTCAACGAAAGCAGCATCAACAGCATCAGATATTTCCTGCATGGTTACATCTGTATATTTCTTAAATTCACGCATAAGACGTTCCTTTAGAGCCTGTTTGTTATCGAGGGAAAGGAAAGGTCTTATGTAGGTTATATCCGGATCGCTTAATTCTTCCATATTGTTCTTGATGTTTTCAGCGTAGGAAGTAACAATAGGACAGTTGTAGTGGTTATTTGCATCAGGAGTTTCGTTTCTCTCGTAAGGAATACAAGGATAGAAAATTGTCTTTATGCCCTGTTTTAATAACCACATTACATGACCGTGTGCAATCTTAGCAGGATAACACTCGGACTCACTCGGTATGGATTCTATTCCCAGGGTATAAATGTCTCTTGATGACTTAGGTGAGAGTACAACCCTGTATCCGAGCTTGGTTAAAAATGTAAACCAAAACGGGTAGTTCTCGTACATATTAAGAACTCTCGGAACACCTATAACTCCACGCGATGCCTCTGCCTCGGAAAGAGGCTCATATTGGAACAATCTGTTAAATTTATATTCAAATAAGTTTGGAACATTGTTTGCATTCTTCTTTAAACCAAGTCCCTTTTCACATCTGTTACCTGAAATAAAACGTCTTCCGCCTGAGAATTTGTTTATGGTAAGAAGACAATTATTGGTACATCCCTTACATCTTGCCATACTTGTTTCGTAGGTAAGATTTTCAATATCCTCGCGGGAAAGCATAGTTGTTTTAGCACCTTCTTCATATCTGTCTCTTGCGATAAGAGCAGCACCGAAAGCACCCATTATACCGGCTATATCCGGACGTATAGCTTCACGACCCGATATAAGCTCAAAGCTTCTTAAAACGGCGTCATTGTAAAATGTACCGCCCTGGACAACTATATTTTTACCCAGTGATTAGATCGGAAGAGCACACGTCTGAACTCCAGTCACGATCAGATCTCGTATG
>CALGGL010000285.1 GCA_937915975.1 uncultured Lachnospiraceae bacterium
GGTAATTGTTTTATTATGGGCACATAAGGAAGAGAAAACAAGAAAAAATTTGATTGAAAGGATGTGGAAGATATGTATGTACATTATAACGATAATACAAGATTTCCAATAAAAATATGGCTTGGAGATAAGGATGCCATAGAGGATACCTGTCTTGAACAGGCCGAGCATCTTGCAAATCTTCCATTTATACATAAGTGGGTATGTCTTATGCCGGATACACATACGGGAAAGGGTATGCCAATCGGCGGTGTGATTGCAACTAAGGGTGTGGTTATACCAAATGCTGTCGGTGTGGATATCGGCTGTGGCATGAACTTTATAGATACCAATATTAAGGTTAATGATATAAAGGATATCCAAACCGGAAACGGAACAATTATTCAGGCAATAATCAGCGGGTTTATGAGAAATATTCCGGTTAATACAGCTCGTCACAAGCTTCCTCAAAAAAGTGAGGTTCTTGACCGTGCAAAGGAGGAATTTGATAAGTATGAAGCAAATGCGGAGCTTCTTCCTTTGATAGAGGATGGATATTATCAGGTTGGAACATTGGGCGGTGGCAATCATTTTGTAGAGCTTCAAGTGGATGAGGATGGATATCTTTGCATCATGCTTCACTCCGGAAGCCGCCATCTCGGTAAAGCTATTTGCGATGATTTTCATAATAAAGCAAGAGAGCTTAACAACCGTTACTACAGTCAGGTTCCAGAAGAATGGAGACTTGCATTTCTTCCGGTTGACTCGGTAGAGGGTAAGCAGTACATAAACTGGATGCAGCTTGCTATGGATTATGCATTTGAAAATCGTAAGGCTATGATGGATATGGCATGTAAGGTAGTATGTGATGTTATAGAAAAGCATACAAATTTAAATGTAGAGTTTGGATTGCAGGTTAACTGCCACCATAACTATGCAACTATAGAAAATCATTTTGGTGAAAATGTATGGGTTCACAGAAAGGGTGCTAACCGTGCAAGAGTGGGAGACCTTTCGGTAATTCCGGGAGCTATGGGTTCATACAGCTATGTGGTGGAAGGAAAGGGAAATCCGGAAAGCTTCTGTTCATCCTCTCACGGAGCGGGACGCGCTTATTCAAGAAGTAAGGCGAGAGCCGAATTTACCACCGAAGAGGTCATGGTTGATTTAAAGAACCAAGGTGTAGTACTCGGTAAATCCAAGAAAAACGATGTCGCCGAAGAGTGCAGATTTGCATATAAGGACATAGACGTTGTTATGGAGGACCAGGCAGATCTTGTCACGCCTATAAGAAAGCTTAAGACTATAGGAGTGCTCAAGGGGTGATAAGCACATAGTTATATCGTTTCGCAGATTTTTTGAAATGATAAATTTTGGTAATTGTTTTATTATGGGCACATAAGGAAGAGAAAACAAGAAAAGCTGTGAGCTTATGGTTCACGGCGATAACGTGAGGTAGCTCAAGAGGTAGAGCACATGAAAAATGAATCATGATTAGTGATTCTAACAGCTATAATCGTTGGATTATGGTGTTGCGGGTTCGAATCCCGCCCTCACGACTTGGGATGCTAACAGCAACTATTCAAAATGACTGTTAATCATGATAAAAAAGCATCCTGTAATTATTTTAAAGAAAGAGGTGTAAGAAATGAGATTTTCAGAAATTTTAAGAAAGAAGGCAAATTGGACAAAAACTGAAAATGGTGCAGCTGCACTTTCAACAACAGGCACAGCATGTCTTGACCTCTTTGGCACTATAGGTGCGTTAAGAGAGGCAGACGATGCGAGAATAAACGGTCTCTTTGCCGAGGCTTACCGTGAAAATCCTTTGATGGCAACAAAGATTGCATTTTATGCAAGGGATATAAGAGAAGGTTTAGGTGAGCGTAGAGCATTTAGAAGTATAATCAAGTATATGGCAGCATATCATCCTGAAGCATTGAGAAACAACCTTTCACTCATAGGATTATATGGCAGATATGATGACCTTTACACATTGATAGGTACCTCTCTTGAAGATGATATGTGGAGAGTTATGAAGGAACAGTTTGAGGCTGACCGCATAGCTCTTGAAAACGGTGAATCTGTATCCTTGCTTGCAAAGTGGATTAAGACTGCCGATGCAAGCTCAGAAAACACAAGAAGACTTGGTATATTGACTGCTAAAAGACTTGGTTATTCTGTATATGAGTTCAAGCGTATAGTACGTGCGCTTCGTAAGCAGATTGGTATAGTTGAGGCAAAGATGTCAGCAAATGAATGGGGCGAAATTGTATATAATACCGTTCCATCAAGAGCCATGATGATATACAGAAATGCATTTGCAAGACACGACAGTGAGCGTTATGCAGAGTACATAAATAAGGCGGTTAACGGTGAGGAAACCATACATGCAGCAACTCTTTATCCTTATGATATTGCAGAAAAGTTCCTTGAACAATATTATTACGGCAGAAAGGGAAGTCTTACCGAGCAGGAAATACAGGCACTCGAGGCTCAGTGGAGACAGCTCCCAGACTATGTGGAAGATGGAGTAAATGCGCTTGTTATGGCGGATGTGTCGGGCTCGATGATGTGCTCAAATGGCAGACCTATGGCATCTTCTATCGGACTTGCCATATATTTTGCAGAGCATAACAAAGGAGACTATCATAATCTTTTCATGACCTTTAGTGCAAATCCTCAGGTAGTTTCTCTTCGCGGTGAAACGCTTGAGCAAAAGATAGGATTTGTAAGAAAGGCAGAATGGGGCATGAATACAAATCTTCATGCTGCTTTTGAAAAGGTGCTTGCCATAGCTGTTAAGAACCACATACCGGTAGATGATATGCCAAAATCCATAATTGTAATTTCCGATATGGAGATTGACAGATGCAGTGATAAGGACTGGACATTTTATGATCAGATGCGTGCCGAGTACAGATACTACGGATATGAAATTCCGAATGTAGTATTCTGGAATGTGAACAGCAGAAACGATGTATTTCATGCAGATGCAGACAGACAAGGCGTACAGCTTGTATCAGGTCAGTCCGCAGCAACCTTCAAGCAATTGATGCAGACTGTAGGCATGACACCAACAGAAGCAATGGAGCATGTAATCTGCTCTGAAAGATACGCACCGGTTACACTCAGTGCGTAGTAGATATTTGTTTAGTATTCAACTGTGAAGTTACTGCTCCAGTTGGAAAATGAAGTGTCGTTATGTGTTTCAACGGTTAGTGTTACAGTGATGCTGCCGTTCCAATGGGATACCGTTGGGGCGGCAGTACTTTCATTTTCAGTGTTTTCCAACGGTTCATCGGTCGCAAAAGGACCTTCTTCGTTAGCAGCGAAAGGACTTTCTTCATCGCGGAAGTCTGGGTTGTTGCTTTCAGTAAGAGGAAGAGTCACATATGTGGTATAGCAGGTTTTTCCTTCGCTTATGCTGTAATCATTATTATAAGAAAGTAAAAATGAAGCGATGTAGGTTCCGTCATCTATAGTAACATAAGCATTTTTAATATAATTCATACATGAAGGGCGGTCGGATAACATATAGCAGCTTATCTTATATAATCCGACAGTATCCGTTTCCTCAATGTGTAAATCGACATCTAAAGATGCAAGCTTTTCGTCCACTTCATCCAGAAATTCTTCGCCCGAATCGGTGTCTATATCGGCAAGCTCGGTCATAAAATCCGATTTCATCATAAGCTGCGTATTGAATTCTTCATATCCATAGGTTTCAAGAAGTGTAGGCTTATTCGAATAAAGATTTGTTCCGAGCCCCAGACGGTCGCCTTCTATATCAACGCCCATTGCGGCAAGTGAAGTAGGAAAGAGGTCGAAGGTAGTGTACTCGCGAGAGAGGAGGGTTGTCGCTTTATCTGATTCGACAGTGGTGTCTGATATAGCGATGTTTTCATTATCATATGATAAACTGCTTCTCACTTCTTCTGCCGGATTAATAATGGAAATGAACACCTTCCTATCGTAAGCAGTATCTATCTTAGCACAAAAATCTGTATCCATGGTCGGATGGTCTCCGGATATAATAATGGTAGTGTTTTCATAGAAAGCTTGGGTTTTACACCATTCCACAAACGCAGTTACCTGTCTGTCGGAGCAGGATATGACATTTGCATAAGGGTCGTCATATGTATCTTCGCATAAGCGGCAGGTGTAGCCGTCTTCAAAATGTGTATCAACAGTAAGTAGCGTGAGATTAAAGGGCTCATCTGAGGCAGAGAGTACTGCAAGCTCCTCCTTTGCAAATTTGAAAAGCTTTTCATCCTCATAACCCCAAAAAACCATATAATCATCAGGGATTCTTCCTGATTTCCTTGCGTAGTTATAATCCTCTATTTCATAATTCCCATGTGTGCTGTAATAAATATCTCTTCCTCCAAACTCAGCATCCGAACCAATCATGAATACATTTTTATATCCGTTTTCAGCAAGTATATCACCGAAGCTTGTTACGGTTGGGAAAAATTCATCCTGTGTAAACATGGAGTTTTTTTGTATAGGTATGATAAGTGGAAGACCTGCGGTTTCAGCAAACATAGCGCCCATGGTCCAATCGGTTCCGTACATGGAATAAGCTCCGTTTAGGGTGTTTGGGTTGCCAAAATAATCACCGTCCTCATAGGCAAGTGAGGTAAGATTTGGGATGAGACTTTCCGGCATTGCACCGCCGTTTTCCGTATCAGCATAGGTAAGTTCCATGGATTCAAGATAAATGTAAATTACATTTCGCTTGTTTTCCGGAAATGTGATTTTAACACTGTCGGGAGAAATGTAATTGTCCTCAATAAATGTGGAATCCTTATGCATATATTTTATATAGTCACCGAGACCTATGCGGTTCCATAAAAGTGCAACGGCGAATATAAAAAGCCCTATGCCAAGCAATGACGAAACAGCAAGATAAAGACCTTTCTTTTTTATGAAAATACAGATAATGATACTGATTATAAGCACGAAAATTGCCGGAGCAACGGCAGATAATAAAAATATTTTGATCATGCCGGCTCCGGTTCCCTCAAGTGAATTCTGTAATTGAAATATAATGCTGCCGGCAGAGAGCTTGGTCCAGGTTCGACGCACCCAAAGTGCGGTGAAAAGGAAAAATGCTCCCGCTGACAGAATTATAACAGATAAAACAGTTGCAATTATTTTTAATGCTTTTTTCATGGCTCATTGTCTAAAACAAACTAATCAAGTACCTCTTCAGGAAATACATACCATCTGTTTTTGAGTTTATAAACATAAAGATATGTATAATCATCATCCCAGTCATTGTAATAGCTTGTATCCAGATATTCCAAATCTACACGTAATTCGTACATTTCCTTAACATCTAAATTTGTATTAAAGTTTCTTGAAACGTAGTCTGTAAATTCTTTTATTTCTTCAGGGGTTAGTTTTTCATCGATACTTACTTCTAAATTACGCACCTGAACCTTATTTGAAGAATTGTATCTTCTGCCGAAATAAGCTATTTGATAAGCCTCTTCAAGACTGCTTGCACTGCCGTACCAATAGGTAAAGTCTCCGGTTTTAACGAATTTTTCGGCTCCGGCTTTAAGCTGCTTCGGCATAGAATACTTTATCATAGTTTCAGTATCATAATTTGCCCATGCTTTGACGAATTCCTTGGCTGCATCTTCCTTAGTCTTTGCACCAGTCTTAGGCTTTAAGATAAGTACAAGAACAATGGCTAATACGGCAACGCAGACTGCGGATATAATTCCTATCAGAACACCCTTATTGAGGGGCTTTTTTTGCTTAGGGGCACCATAGCCCTGCATATTATAACCGGACTGACCGTAAGGCTGTCCCTGAAAAGCGGTCTGATTCGGGTAGCCCTGATTGAAGCCTTGCTTAGGCTGATTCGGGTAGCCCTGATTGAAGCCCTGCTGAGGCTGTGTTGGGTATCCTTGATTAAAGCCTTGTTGAGGCT
This sequence comes from uncultured Lachnospiraceae bacterium, assembly GCA_937915975.1. Classification (GTDB taxonomy): domain Bacteria; phylum Bacillota; class Clostridia; order Lachnospirales; family Lachnospiraceae; genus Coprococcus_C. The sequence goes on from CALGGL010000285.1 coordinate 5,927, forward strand.
GGTTTGGATAGCCCTGATTGAAGCCCTGTTGAGGCTGTGTTGGATAGCTTTGATTGAAGCCCTGCTGAGGCATACCCATATCGGCAGGCTGAGTCATACTTATATCGGCAGGCTGAGTCATACCCATATCGGCAGGCTGAGTCATACCATAATCAACCGGCTGGGTTACACCGTTGTTTGGAAATTGATTGTTGTCCATAATGTGCATCTCCCTTAATAATTTATTATTTTGTGAATATTTCATATGATTAAATTTTAAAATTGATGTGAAACAATGTCAATAAAAAGTAGATTGAAATTTCAGAAAAAATAAATTTTGTCCGAAAATTAATTTTTCAATAATCTATGATAGGTCAGAGGAAGCTTAGGGTTGGTATGATAATACCTGAGTCCTAAAATAAAAGATGCAATATATTAAAATAAATGCTATAATGTTCAAAGTACAAAAGATAAGGAGAGAGTTACAATGAAAAACAAGAAGATCCTTATATCAGGCATAGTTCTGGTATTGTTTTATGTTACGGCCTGGTTCTTTATAGAACATAAGGGTGTACAGGTCGAAGAGACATTTTGGGCGTTATTGCCTTCGCTTATAGCGATAGTGCTTGCACTTATAACCAAGGAGGTATATAGCTCATTATTTATCGGAATTCTTACCGGTGCACTTTTCTGGGCAAGATTTAATCCGGTTGATACGTTAAACCATGTATTTCAGGATGGTGTGATAACTGTTCTTTCAGATTCATGGAATGTCGGAATCCTTGTATTTTTGGTAATACTTGGAATGATGGTTCAGCTTATGAACAAAACCGGCGGCTCACTTGCCTTCGGTCGTTGGGCGAGTACACATATAAAGACAAAAGTCGGTGCTCAGCTTGCAACCATTTTGCTCGGTGTTCTTATATTTATAGATGATTATTTTAACTGTCTTACAGTAGGTTCGGTTATGAGACCGGTAACCGATAAGGAGAAGATAAGCCGTGAAAAGCTTTCATATCTCATAGATGCTACTGCGGCTCCTGTATGTATAATCGCTCCTATCTCATCCTGGGCAGCAGCAGTTGCCGGCTTTGTTGAGGGCGAAAACGGAATGAGCTTATTCCTTAAGGCGATTCCGTATAACTTCTATGCTCTGCTCACAATTCTTATGATGGTACTTATGGTTTCTATGAAGGTTTCTTATGGACCTATGAAGAAGTTTGAGGAGCAGGCTCTTACTGATGCTTACTGGACTAAGAAGAGCTTTGTGGGAAAAGAGGATACTGACCTTAAGGTTAATCATAACGGTAAGGTTATAGACATGCTTATACCTATTATACTTCTTATAGTATGCTGTACAATAGGCATGATATATACCGGAGGATTTTTCGATGGAGCAAGCTTTATAGATGCATTTGCAGACAGTGATGCTTCTGTAGGTCTTGTACTTGGTTCATCCGTTGCACTTGTTATTACAATTATTTTCTACCTCATCCGTGGAGTTATAAGCTTTGAGGACAGTATGAAATGTCTTCCTGACGGATTTAAGCAGATGGTTCCTGCGATACTTATCCTTACCTTTGCATGGTCACTTAAGGCTATGACCGATAACCTCGGTGCGGCAGAGTATGTTGCAGAGCTTGTTAAGGGTTCGGCAGCAGGTTTACAGGCATTTTTACCTTGTATAATATTCCTCATTGCAATCGGACTTTCCTTTGCAACCGGAACCTCATGGGGAACTTTCGGAATACTTATTCCTATTGTTGTAAACTGTTTCCAAAACACAGATTACACAATGATGATAATAGCAATCTCAGCTTGTATGGCAGGTGCGGTATGCGGAGACCACTGTTCACCTATATCCGATACGACGATTATGTCTTCGGCAGGTGCTGAATGTGAACACATAAACCATGTAACGACACAGCTTCCGTATGCACTTACCGTTGCCGCAGTATCCTTTGTAACCTACATAGTAGCAGGTCTTACCAAGAGTGCATGGATATCTCTTCCTGTAGGTCTTATCCTTATGGCACTGGTGCTTGTAGTTATTAAGGTACTTGGTAATAAGAAAGAAAAAGCAGCAGAATAGAGGATTAAAAAATGGGTAGTAAAGATAAAATTAAACCAATGCTTTTTTCTACGATGAAGCATTATAGCGGTAAGCAATTTGCGACGGATTTTGTATCGGGAATAATTGTTGCAATTATTGCGCTTCCGCTTTCGATAGCACTTGCGCTTGCATCGGGTGTAGGCCCTGAGGAGGGTATATATACTGCCATAGTCGCAGGCTTTATCATATCATTTTTCGGAGGAAGCCGTGTTCAGATTGCAGGACCTACGGCGGCATTTGCAACGATAGTTGCAGGAATTATTGCCAAAAACGGTATGGATGGTATGATACTTGCAACCATAGTCGCAGGTGTGATTCTCATTCTTATGGGTGTGTTAAGGCTTGGTGGTTTGATTAAATTTATCCCATATACAATAACAACCGGTTTTACTGCCGGTATAGCGGTGACCATACTTATAGGACAGCTTAAGGATTTCTTCGGACTTACTTATCCGAAAGGAACGGCGACCATAGAAACGGCCGATAAGATAAAGGCATTTGTTCATAATATAAATACTACCAATAAAGAGGCTCTTTTGATTGGCGGCATAAGCCTTATGATTCTTATAGTATGGCCTTACGTAAGTGAGAAGATACCGGGCTCACTGGTTGCGGTAATCGTTGGAATCATAGTAGTAAAATATGCAAGATTAAATGTAAATACAATCGGTGATTTATACACTATAAGCAACCATCTTCCGACATTTCACGCACCGCATTTTACTATGTCGGGACTTCGAGCAGCGATGTCGGACGGCTTTACAATCGCGGTACTTGCAGCGATAGAATCGCTTCTTTCCTGTGTGGTTGCGGACAGTATGATTAACTCTCATCATCGTTCCAATATGGAGCTTATCGCACAGGGACTCGGTAACATAGGTTCGGTTTTATTTGGTGGAATCCCTGCTACAGGAGCTATAGCAAGAACGGCTGCCAATATCAAAAACGGTGGACGTACACCTATTGCGGGTATGGTGCATTCAATAGTACTTATCCTTGTACTGGTTATGCTTATGCCGTATGCGGCACTTATACCTATGCCGACTATAGCAGCTATTCTCTTTATGGTAGCTTACAATATGTGTCAGTGGAGAACCTTTGTACATCTTTGTAAAACCGCACCTAAGAGTGATATAATAGTGCTGGTTGTTACATTTATTCTTACAATTGTATTTGACCTTGTTGTTGCAATCGAAATCGGTATGGGACTTGCAATCATACTCTTTATGAAGAGAATGAGCGAGGAGTCGGGCATAACCGGATGGGTTTCCTATGATCCGGAGGAGGATCCCGACGGAATGAACCTTAAGCCGCTTCCTAAACAAGTTAGGGTGTTTGAGATTTCGGGACCGATGTTTTTCGGTGATGCAGAGCAGATAGCTGCCATAGATTTTAATGAGGACACGAAGGTAATTATACTTCGTATGAGAGGTGTGCCTGCGGTTGATGCAACTGCCATGCACTCGCTGGAGCAGTTCCATGAGCGTTGCATGCGACACGGCATAACCCTTGTATTTTCACATGTAAATGAGCAGCCGAGACATACCATGGAAAAGGACGGCTTTATCGAGATGGTCGGCGAGGAAAACTTCCGTCCGCACATCGATGCAGCCATAGAGTGGGCAGGTAAATTGGTTGAGGAGAAAGATAATGCAGAAAAAACAGGTGTTTAATCCTTTTTTACCTTTAAATGAATATATTCCGGATGGGGAACCGCACATTTTTGGAGACAGGGTTTATCTGTATGGTTCTCATGATAAGGAGGGCGGATATACATTTTGCATGCAGGATTATGTGGTATATTCAGCACCGATTGATGATTTGTCCGACTGGCGATATGAGGGCGTTATTTATAAAAAGACGCAGGACCCCGGGAACAAGCTCGGTATCCGTTCGCTCTACGCTCCGGATGTGACGCAGGGGCCCGATGGAAGGTACTATCTCTACTACGCTTTCGACTTTCTGGGCGAGTTCGGCGTCGCTGTCTGCGATACACCTGCCGGAAAGTACGAGTTTTACGGCAAGGTACACCACAAAAACGGTAAAGTCTGGGGCAAAAAAAGCGGTGAGCAGTTTCCCTTTGACCCCGGTGTTTTGACCGACGACGACGGCAGAGTGTGGCTGTACTCCGGGTTTGAAACTAAGGTGCCGTTTGTGGCCTCACGCTGGCATAATCTGCGCAACGACGGCGGCGTTGTGATGGAACTTGAGCCGGATATGGTGACAATCAGGCAGGAGCCGAAGGTCATTTTCCCCATAAAGGGCAGGCCCGGCGCTTTCCCTCATGCATTTTTCGAGGCCAGCTCCATCCGCAAGGTAGGTGACAAATACTGCTTCGTCTACAGCTCCCAGTACAACCACGACCTGTGTTACGCTATGTCTGACAGGCCGGACGGCGGCTTTGAATATGGCGGTGTGCTGGTGGATTTGGGCGACCTTTACCTCGACGGCAACACCGACGAGAACCATGCGAACAACTATTTGGGCAACACCCACGGCGGGCTCCTTAACATCGGTGACGACTGGTATATTTTCTACCATCGTCAAACAAACCGCAGCTCCTACGCCCGCCAGGCCTGCGCGGAGAAGTTGGAGCGCACACCGGGCGGCGGCTTCAAGCAGGCGGAAATTACCTCTTGCGGTCTTAATGGCGGCCCCTTGAAAGGGAGAGACAGATATGAGGCAAGAATTGCCTGCAATCTCTGGGCGAAGGGGCACGAAACCGGCCGGGTGGACGGCACCAATCCGAAAAAGCGCCTTGAAGCCCACCCATATTTCACGCAAACCGGCAAGGACCGCGAATCCGACGGCGACCAGTACATCGCCAACATGCGCGACGGCGCGACGGCGGGCTTTAAGTATTTCGACTTTGATGGCACAGAGACTAAAATCAGTATTGAGGGCCGCGGAGAGGGCAAATTCCTTGTCTCCACGGATGAAAAAGGCGAAAACACAGTTGCTGAGGTGCCGGTAAACGACTCAGCGGACTTTGAAATAAGCGCAGGAGTTCATCCGCTGTACTTCACCTATCGAGGCGACGACGCAGCAGACTTCACAGCGTTTATAATAGAATAAAAATGAGGAGGAAAACAAAGTGAAAAAGAAAAACACGTCCCTGCGGGACAGCCTGATTACCCTTGGCATCATTCTGGCAGTTTTAGCCATCGTGGTGATCGTCGTTATCGGGATCATCAATTCCAACAATGTAAAGCCCAGTATGTCGGATATCATGGATACTGTGGCAAGCTGCGCACCGCAGCTGGTGCTCATCGCTGCGGGCCTTGTGCTGCTGATAGTGATAGTAGCCATAACCGGCGGCATGGGAAGGAGCAGCAAGCGCTTCGTGAGGGCTCAGGGCATCATTGCCGCACTTCTCGCGATAATTTGCGCGGCAAACTGGGTGTGCTACGGTCCCCTTAACGGTCTTATAAATATCACCTTTTCCGATGCCTACGGCATGAGCGCGGAGACTGAGGCCGAGGGTCTTTCTCTTAACGAAACCATCTCTGGTGAGGGCATAGTCCTCCTTGTGAACCGCAACAACGCTTTGCCTCTGAACGGCGAAAACAAGCTTAACGTCTTCGGATGGAGCAGCATCTCTCCCGTTTACGGCGGAGCAGGGTCAGGAGCCGGCATGGGCGAGAACATAAGCCTTCTTGACGGGCTTGCCAACGCAGGCTTTACAACGAACGCTGAGCTCAGCGAATTCTATACGGCCTACAACACCGTAAGGCCTCACGGCAACGGCGTCGGTGCCAATGATTACACCCTGCCTGAGCCCTCAGTTGACTCCTACGGAAGCGTTCTTACAAATGCCAAGAGCTTTTCCGACATCGCGCTTATCGTCCTCTCCCGCGAAGGCGGCGAGGATATGGATCTCCCGATGAATGTGACAGCCGCTGTTGAAAAAGGCACCATCTCATACAACACCACCGACCCCGGCATGGGTCACCCGGGCGATTTCACTGGCGACATGAGCTATCTTGAGCTTTCCGGATCCGAGCGGGAGATGGTCCGGATGGTTTGCGAAAATTTCGGCACTGTTATCGTAATTGTGAATACTGCCAACGCCATGGAATTGGGCTGGCTGAACGATTATCCCTCTATCAAGGCGGCTCTCCTCGTTCCCGGAACGGGTGTAAACGGTTTTAATTCTCTCGGCAATATACTTAACGGCAGTATAAACCCCTCCGGACGCACCGTTGACACCTACGTATATGACCTTCTGGCTACACCTAACGCCAACAATTTCGGTTTCTTTGAATATAACAACACCGATGATCTGTTGTTCAAAGAAGTCCCCGTTGTTGACCCCAACCTGAACACAGGAATGTTTTTTGTAAACTACGTCGAGGGCATTTATGTTGGCTATAAGTTCTATGAAACCGCCGCAGAAGAAGGACTTATTGACTATGACGAAGTGGTTCAGTTCCCCTTCGGCTACGGTCTTAGCTATACGAGTTTCAAGCAGGAGATAACCTCCTTTAACGACAATAACGGCACCGTCAGCATTGACGTTAAGGTCACGAATACCGGCTCTGTGGCCGGGAAAGAGGTAGTCGAGCTCTATTTCAATCCACCCTACACTAACGGCGGCATTGAAAAGGCCTCCGCAAACCTCCTCAACTTCGGTAAAACCGATATTCTCCAGCCCGGAGCCTCAGAGACCGTATCCTTTACCTTTACATACGATGATCTGGCTTCCTATGATACTTACGGAAACGGCTGCTATGTAACCGAAAAGGGCGATTATGAGATCAGCATCCGTTCAGACTCCCATCATGTCATTGAGGCCAAGACACTTTCCGTTTCCAGGGACATCATCTACAACACTGCCAATGATGGGAAGAGAGCTTCCGACAACGTTGTAGCTGAGAACCTGTTCGGCTTCGCAGAGGGCAACGTGACCTACCTCTCCCGTTCGGATCATTTCGCAAACTATGATGAAGCCACCGCGGCGCCTTCTAAAGAGGCTTATTCCATGACACCGGAGCAGAAGGCGACAACCGTGGTAATGTCCACCTGGAAGCCTGAGGATCACGATGATCC